>JABZGM010000004.1:24800-27020 GCA_015259235.1 Alloprevotella sp.
TTTTCACATCGTAAAACCTCTACAGGGACGCTGAGAGGATGCTTTGCGTTATTTCACGATGATGAGATAGTAATTTTTCTTACCCTTTTGTGCGAGGAGATATTTGCCATCGAGCAAATCGTCTTCTGTGAGTTCGCGGTCAAAGGCTTCGAGTTTCTCCTTGTTGATGCTCACACCGCCACCTTGGGTGAGTTTGCGCATCTCGCCTTTAGAGGGGAAAGCCTTGGTGGTTTCTGCCAAGAGGTCTACGGCTTTTGCACCTACCACTTGGTCGCGACTCACTTCAAACTTCTGCACACCGTCGAAGACTGCCAAAAGGGTGGCTTCATCGAGCTTGAGCAAGTTTTCTTTCGTAGCCTTACCGAAGAGGATGTTGGTAGCTTCTACTGCCATTTCATAATCCTGCTGACCATGCACGAGCACAGTCACTTCTTGACCAAGACGCTTTTGTAGGGTGCGGAGACCAGGATTTTGACGATGCTCTTCGATGAGATGATCGATTTCTTCCTTGGTGAGATCGGTGAAAATTTTGATGTAGCGTTCAGCTTCTTCGTCACCCACATTGAGCCAGAATTGGTAGAAAGCATAGGGGGTAGTGCGGTTGCGGTCGAGCCAGATGTTGCCTTGTTCGGTCTTACCAAACTTCTTGCCGTCTGCCTTGGTGATGAGGGGGCAAGTGAGGGCAAAGGCTTCATTGTCAGCACCCAATTTGCGACGAATCAACTCCGTACCCGTGGTGATGTTACCCCATTGGTCGCTACCGCCCATCTGGAGTTTGCAGTTCTTCTCTTGATAGAGGTGGAGGAAGTCGTAGCCTTGGAGCAGTTGGTAGGTGAATTCGGTGAAAGACATACCTTCGGCAAATTCGCCATTGAGACGACGCTTCACGCTGTCTTTCGCCATCATATAGTTCACGGTGATGCACTTACCAATTTCGCGTGCAAAATCGAGGAAACTATAGTTTTTCATCCATTCGTAGTTGTTCACCAACTCGGCTGCATTGGGGGCATCGCTTTCAAAGTCGAGGAAGCGTGATAATTGTTCCTTGATGCACGCTACATTGTGACGGAGAGTTTCCTCATTGAGCAAATTGCGTTCAGCGCTTTTGCCAGAGGGGTCTCCAATCATGCCAGTAGCCCCACCCACGAGAGCGAGGGGCTTGTGGCCTGCTTGTTGAAGATGGCGGAGCATCATCACGCCACAGAGGTGACCAATGTGGAGAGAATCGGCTGTGGGGTCGATGCCCACATAGGCCGTCACCATTTCTTTTTCAAAAAGTTCGTCGGTGCCTGGCATCATTTGGTGGAGCATGCCACGCCATTTGAGTTCTTCTACAAAATTCATCGATGTATTTTTGCTTTTTTGAATTGTCGATTCGCCAATGCTCCAGTTGCCTCTGTCTGTGCAGTAGCTTCCAAAAGCATGTTGTCATGTGCAAAAGTACGACTTCTTGCGCGGTCTACCAAAATTTTGGGGCAAAGTGTTGAAAAGTAGGCAGTATCAGTCGCGCACAAGTCGTCGGCATAGCCCGATGAGGGGCAATGAGGCTATGGTCACCCATATTCCCATCAAGAGATAATACACCCCTGGCATATTGGTGGGGAAGACTACTGCCATGAGGGCAATATTGGCATGAAGGTAAGCCACAACTTCTCGCGGTGTGACGCGGATGCCCAAAAGTTCGCTGCACCATTGCGCCATAGAGATGAAGGTTGATTGCTGTGCCAACCATTTGAGGAGGGAGAAACGCAAAATCATGAGGAGGAAGGTGGCACTGTGGTCTAACTTTTCGGTGGTGCGATCCACTGCAGAAGGAGAAACAGATGTAGTAGGGTTCATGGTGTTGATGTTATTCTATGTGATGATTGTGAAGATTGTGATGTTTTGATGGTGCAAAGGTAGTGTGGTTTTGTGTCTCTGCGTGTCAAATATGAGTTTGTTCCGTTAAATCTTCGTTGATTTTTTGAATACCTTCCCACGTTTTTTGCTAAGAAAACTCAGGGGTAAAAATCGAGTGGGATGGCTCTAGTAAATCATGGCATTTTGGGGGCTTCACCAATGCCCTCGCGCGTGACACGCGCGCGCATTCCCTGGAGTTTTGCATTTTTTGCTTTCACAACCTTCACACGCAGTCAGATTTTCTCCTACGTTTTTGAGAAAACGTGCGACTTTTTTTCTTTTTTCTCCCACGTTTTTTGAATTATCTCCCACGTTCTTTTT
>JABZGM010000050.1 GCA_015259235.1 Alloprevotella sp.
ATACTAACCTCATGTGCTTAAGTTGGATGGGTGAAAAGGTTTTGTTGTCTTGATTGTTGTGCGGTACTTGCTGCATCTGATTTTCGTGAGGAAGCCTTCCTTCCTTTGTGGCAAGTCACTGCGCTTGAGCTGCCTATAGGTGCAGCTGCGTGGTTCTGTAACGCCCCAATTCTTCAGACTGGAAATTGTAACCCCTGGAATAAACTCCCTCTGGGGGCTTTAACAGCAACGCTTAGCTTTGTGCCAGTCCTCGCCGATGCTCTCGTTGTACAAACGAATCACATCGCGTAA
The DNA here is from genome assembly GCA_015259235.1 of Alloprevotella sp. Classification (GTDB taxonomy): domain Bacteria; phylum Bacteroidota; class Bacteroidia; order Bacteroidales; family Bacteroidaceae; genus Alloprevotella. The sequence continues at coordinate 292 of JABZGM010000050.1, forward strand.
ATGCTCTGCTAATAAAATAACAAAACAACGTGCGTATTTTTCTTTGATTTTCATGCAGATTATTACTTTTGTCAGTTTTAATCCGTATTAAATTTTATTTTTGCTATGCCTAACAAGCAATTTGTGTTACAATTTTTCTGTTTCTGGGATCTTGGGTTCATTGCCTGTGGCTGGGTTTTTACGTTCTGTTGCTTGCTTCACGTGCATAAATCCCAATCGGTTGTTAGATCGTTATAGTGCGGAGCATTATGGAGAAGATAACTTCCTGACCTCTTTTATTTCTTGTTGGCATCTTGTTTTTTGTTGTTTCTCGACGTAGCCCGCCATGCCTTCAAGCTAACGACAAACCGTTAGCTCAACCATCCAATGAAATCTGTTCTGGGTCTAATGACCAATTGGGGATAAAAGGTGCAAAGTGTGTACTTTCAAAATCGAAGTGGAAAAAACATACGGCTTTTCTTGTTTTTTCTTTGTTGTTCGTGTAACTTTGCAGGAAGATAGTTCTTAAGTTGGGCGGAATGGCGCTGTCCACCGCCTTGGCTTTCTCACAAATAGCCGATAACGGTTTTGAAATGTGGGAGATAGAACTTCTGTCAAATCCTAATCGCATATACAATCCACCACTGACATGGAATATAACTTCAGAGACATTGAAAAAAGATGGCGTGAAACATGGGCGCAAGAAGGCACCTATCACGCAAAAACTGGAAGCGACAAGCCCAAATACTACGTGCTCAACATGTTTCCTTACCCCTCAGGGGCAGGACTCCACGTGGGACACCCTCTAGGTTACATTGCTTCCGACATCTTTGCGCGCTACAAGCGTTTGTGCGGCTTCAATGTGCTCAACCCTATGGGCTATGATGCTTATGGATTGCCTGCTGAACAATATGCTATCCAAACAGGGCAGCATCCTGCAGTGACTACGCAGCAGAACATCACGCGCTATCGTGAACAGCTCGACAAAATCGGGTTCTCCTTCGATTGGAGTCGTGAAGTGCGCACTTGCGAACCCACTTATTATAAATGGACACAGTGGGCATTTGGCAAGATGTTCCAATCTTTCTATGACAATGCTGCGCAGAAGGCACGTCCCATCAGTGAATTGGTGGCGCATTTTGAGACAAAAGGCTCAGAAGGTTTGGACGTAGCTGAGACGGAAGCTCTGCACTTCACGGCTGCTGAATGGAAAGCCATGAACGAAGTGGAGCAGCAGCAGACCTTGATGAACTATCGCATCGCCTACATCGGTGAGACGATGGTGAACTGGTGTCCTGCGCTCGGCACGGTGTTGGCAAACGACGAAGTGGTGGATGGTGTGTCTGAACGTGGTGGACACCCCGTGGTGCAACAAAAGATGAAGCAATGGTGCTTGCGCGTGAGTGCTTATGCGGGTCGCATGCTCGACAGCTTGGAGCACCTCGATTGGAGCGATTCGCTCAAAGAAACACAACGCAACTGGATTGGTCGTTCGCAGGGAACTGAAATGGAATTCCGTGTGAAAGACAGCGATTTGACTTTCACCATCTTCACCACACGGGCCGACACTATCTTTGGTGTGACCTTCATGGTATTGGCTCCTGAGAGTGAACTTGTGGCGCAACTTACCACCGATGCACAGCGTGCTGAAGTGGAAGCCTACGTGGCTGCTACAGCTAAGCGCACGGAGCGTGAGCGCATCAGCGACCGCAAGGTGAGCGGTGTATTCTCCGGTTCCTATGCGGTGAACCCCTTCACGGGTGCTGAAATCCCCATCTGGATTTCAGACTATGTGCTGGCTGGTTACGGCACTGGTGCCATCATGGCTGTGCCTGCTCACGACAGTCGCGACTATGCTTTTGCCCGTCATTTCGACCTCCCCATCGTTCCCCTCATCGAAGGTGCCGATGTGAGCGAGGAAAGTTTTGATGCAAAAGAAGGCATTGTTTGCAATTCTCCTGCCGAGGGAGCCGCAGCACTAGATGGTTTCTCACTCAACGGATTGAGTGTGAAAGAAGCCATTGCGAAAACGAAGGCTTTCGTGACCGAACATCAGTTGGGACGTGTGAAGACCAACTATCGTTTGCGCGATGCTATCTTCTCTCGCCAACGCTATTGGGGTGAACCTTTCCCCGTATATTACAAAAACGAGATGCCCTATCTCGTGCCAGAAGATTGTCTTCCCATCGAGTTACCTGAAGTGACGAAATTCTTGCCCACAGAAACAGGTGAACCTCCCCTTGGCAACGCAACTCACTGGGCGTGGGATGAGGCGAATCGTTGCGTCACCGACAATAGTCGCATCGACCACAATACGGTGTTTCCGCTTGAACTCAGCACGATGCCTGGTTTCGCAGGTTCTTCGGCTTACTATCTCCGCTATATGGATCCCCACAACAATGAAGCATTGGTGGGTGAAGCCGCTGTCAACTATTGGCAACAGGTGGACCTCTATGTGGGTGGTTCGGAACATGCTACTGGTCACTTGATCTATTCACGCTTCTGGAACAAATTCCTCTTCGATCTCGGAGTTTGCCCCAAAGATGAGCCTTATCAGAAGTTGGTCAACCAAGGTATGATTCAAGGTCGCTCCAACTTTGTCTATCGCATCAAAGACACCAACACTTTTGTGAGTCTTGGTTTGAAAGATCAATACGAAGTAACACCACTCCACGTGGATGTAAACATCGTCTCTGCCGATGTGCTCGACGTAGACGCCTTCAAAGCCTGGCGTCCTGAATACAAAGATGCAGAGTTCATCCTTGAAGATGGCAAATACATCTGTGGTTGGGCAGTGGAAAAGATGTCGAAGTCGATGTTCAATGTGGTGAATCCCGATCTAATTGTTGAGAAATATGGTGCAGACACCTTGCGACTTTACGAGATGTTCCTCGGACCTATCAACCAAAGTAAGCCTTGGGACAGCAATGGTATCGATGGTTGCTTCCGCTTCCTCAGAAAATTGTGGAACCTTTTCTACAAAGATGAGCAGTTCTTGCCTACTGATGTGACTCCCACGAAGGACAACCTCAAGACGCTCCACAAACTCATCAAAAAGGTGACCGAAGACATCGAAGTCTTCTCCTACAACACCTCTGTGCCTGCCTTTATGATTGCAGTGGGTGAATTAGCTCAACAAAAATGCAACTCCAAGGAGGTGCTGCAAACCCTCGTAGTGCTACTTGCTCCTTTCGCCCCTCACGTGGCAGAAGAATTGTGGCATGCGCTCGGCAACACCACTACAGTGTGCGATGCTACATGGCCTAAGTTTGATGAGGCGCACCTCAAGGAAGACACCGTGACGCTCGGCGTTTCTTTCAATGGGAAGACTCGTTTCACCCTCGATTTCCCTGCCGATGCTTCTAAGGAAGATATCGAGAAAGCTGCTCTCGAGTCTGAACATAGCGTGAAGCATCTCGAAGGTAAGACGGTGGTGAAAGTCATCGTGGTGCCGGGTCGCATCGTGAATATCGTAGTCAAGTAGCGTTAGTTCGCAGACGTTAGGCATTAGAGAGGTGGGTGTAGCGGTTTCCTCTCCAAAACCCTTCTGTTTCTTCACCCCATCGAGGTGAATCTACCCTCTAATGTCTAACGCCCGAGCCACGCTTGTCGTGGCGAGCATAAAAGGGTCTGTGACCCTCTAACGTCTAATGTCTACCCTCTAACATCTAATATCTAAAAGATGTCTAATCTTAAAATCAACTGGAAACTCGAAATTCAAGATTTGATTATTATCTCTCTTGGATTGCTGTGTTATTCCATCGGTTACTATTGTTTCCTTGTACCTCACCAAGTCACACCAGGAGGAACAACCGGTCTAGGGTCGTTGATATTCTATGCCACAGGCTGGTTCAAACCGCAATGGACGTTTTTCATAGCCAACGTGATCCTACTGGCTATGGCTTTGAAGGTCCTCGACTGGAAGTTTTGTTTGAAAACTTTCTTTGCTATAGCGGTCCTCTTCGTGTTTCTCGCAGGGGTGGAAGGTGGTTTGCGCTACCTTTGGGAGGTAAAACCGGAACTTTTCCCTGCAGGATTTAATCAGGCGGTTGGGTTACCCATCGTCACCAGTAATGCCTTCATGAGTGTTGTCTTCGGATCAGGCATCATGGGACTAGGCATGGGGCTGGTCTTCCTGCGCAATGGATCGACAGGAGGTACGGATGTCATTGCTGCGATGATCAACAAATATCGCGACATGTCGCTTGGCACACTCATCCTGCTTTCCGATGTGGGCATCATCACTGCTTCACTGTTCTTGCCTAATAGTAACCTTGAGAAACTATTATATGGCTACACCACGCTCATTATCATCACATTGATGGTCGATTTAGTGGTCAATAGTGGCAGACAGTCTGTGCAATTTCTCATCTTTTCTAATAAATACGAGGAAATAGCCTCCGAAATCAATAGCCTGAATCGTGGAGTCACCGTGCTCAATGGACAAGGGTGGTACACGAAACAGGAACGTAAAGTGCTGGTGGTGTTGGCTAAGAAGCGCGAAGCAAGCACGATTTTCCGTATCATTACCGCCATTGATCCTAATGCCTTTGTAAGTCAAACTCTGGCAAGTGGCGTTTTCGGTTATGGCTTCGATCGCATCAAGGTGAAAGCCAGTGCCGAACAAAAGAAACGCGCTGAAATGGAAAAGGTGAAAGCTAAAGTTGCTACCGACCAAGCTAATTCACGCCGGTAGTCTATTTCTACGTGATGGAAGTATTTTATCTTCATTCATCACACACTTTTTTGGAGAAATCTCCGTTATCAAGATGGAGATTTCTCCCTCTTTTTTCGTTCTTTACCTAGCTTTATAATCAAGGCTATTTATGGTCTCGTGTGAGGATAAAGAGTAGAAAAGAGGCTATGACAATCAAATCCCCAAATTCCAACTCTTAACTTTCTAAAATGCTTGTTATTGCTACCAACAACGCCCACAAACTTGACGAAATTCGTGCTGTTGTGGGGGATAGATTCAAAATCGTGTCACTGGCTGACATCAACTGTCATGAGGATATTCCTGAAACTGCTGATACGCTCGAAGGGAATGCGCTGCTAAAAGCTCGATTTGTTCATGAGCGTTATGGACTGGATGTGTTTGCGGATGACACTGGGCTGGAAGTGGAGGCGCTCAATGGTCAGCCTGGGGTGCACACGGCACGTTATGCTTTTGCTGATCGCCACGACACCGAAGCCAATGTCACCAAGTTGCTCCATGAAATGGAAGGGAAGACAAACCGCAAGGCTGCTTTCCGCACGGCGATTGCACTCATCTTAGATGGAAAAGAATATCTGTTTGAAGGCAAAGTTGAAGGCTACATCACATCAGAACGTAGAGGAACCGAGGGTTTTGGCTACGATCCAGTGTTCTCCCCTGAAGAGACTGGTAAGACCTTTGCTGAATTAGGTGTAGAAGTCAAAAATAGTTTGTCTCACCGAGCAAGAGCAGTTGCGCAATTACTTAAGTTCCTTGCTACCATCCAATAAGTCTAACCTCGTAGGCTATCTATTGAGCCTGCGATTTTAATGCTTAGAGATTTGTATAAACTCATCCTTTATCTCCTATTCTGCTTCAGCTTCACCGCTCAAGCAGTTGATTTCTCTCGATGGACACCTTATCTTTCCTATTATGATGGGAAGGAAGCGGTGCGCGATGGCAAATATCTCTACACCCTGATGGGGGAGAATCTTCTTGTTTGCGATCTCGTGGAGCGAACCACGACTCCTATCACGCGCATCTCGCACGGACTGGCGAGTAAATCGATTGCGCACATAGGGCTATCGCGCAAGCATCGCACCCTGGTCCTTCTATATGCAGATGGTAATATAGATTTACTAAGATTGCAGACTGGAGCTGTAGAACATCTTCCATATCTTGCCAATTATCAGCAGCAGGAACTAGTCGTTCAGCGTTTGCGAGTGCAGGAGGATGATGCTTTCATCACTACCAACGCAGGTTTTCTGTGGGTGGATGTGGCACAAGCACTCGTGCGTGGGCATTTTGCCATTGGACAATGCGAAGATGTGGCGTATTGGGGAGGGCAAATTTTTGCTGCTTTTGGTGGTAAACTTTATCATATCAATAAACGAAGCAATTTTAATGACCTCTCTCTCTGGACACTTGCGCTCAATGCTCATGTGAGTGCCATTGCGCCCTCTGGTCGAACACTATTTGTAGCACTTGGAGCAGACCAAGGAGTGAATGCAGGACTTTGGAGTGTATCAGCTCCTGCCACCTCTGCCGTAGAGACTATAGCTGCGCAGGTAAAACCCACAGGCGATTGGTTGCACTTTGACAAAGAGTATCGAGGAAGTGATCTACACGTAGATGCTGAGGGAAAACTTTTGGCTTATCAGAGAGGGCAAGTTGTTTTAGTCTCTCCTTCGGATGCACCCTCGCCTGTCCGTACCCAACTTCCCAACGAAGCACAATGTGCAGAAACAGATGGACAGGGAGGATGGTGGTTAGGATTTAGCGACAAGGGGATTGTACATCGCCCTGCTAATGTTGTGGATTGGACTGTCGAAAAAGCCTCACAGCGTTTTGGAGGATGGGGACCCCGCTACGATTTAGCCTATTTTATGCGCTATCGGGGAGAATATTTACTGGTAGCTTGCGGACGTCTCGATCCAGTGGATAGAGTGTCCTACCCTCAAATGGCAGAAATCTATAATGGGAAATCTTGGACTTTTCTCGATACTCCTACAGCTTCAGAAGGATATGTGGGTACTGCGTTTCAAAATGCTACTTGTATTGATCGCAATCCGCTCAATCCACAGCAGTATGCCGTGACCACATCTCGCACGGGGCTTTATCTATATCAAGGAAGTCGTATCACTAAGCAATTTACTTATACGAATTCCCCACTCGTTTCAGCTGAAAAACAGAATGAAGCAGGTTTCAAAAACTATGTCCGTACCGATGGAGCCATCTATGATTCTCAAGGGAATCTCTTTTTCCTTAATAGTAGTGCAGATACAGCCCTTCATGTGATTACGCCTAAAGGCATTTGGGGTAAAATCTATTTGAAAGATATAGATAATGCTCCAACATTGGAAAAGACGATGTTTGACTCTAAAGGGAGATTGTGGATTATCTCTCGTCGCTCTGCAGGGAGCTATGATAGCGGATTCCTCTGTCTTGATTATAATGGCACTCCCACCAATACACGCGATGATGTGGCTACTTTTCGAGCTACATTCCCGAATCAGGATGGTGAGAACATCACGTTCAACTTTGCCACTTCTATTGCAGAAGACCAAGACAGTGCCATCTGGCTTGGGACCAACCAAGGTTTGTTTCGCATAGATAATCCCAACACGTGGAATCGCCGTGATTTTTATGTCACACAAGTCAAGGTGCCTCGCAAAGATGGAAGCAATCTTGCAGACTATCTGCTAGCAGGTGCCAATATATCGGCTATCGCTGTGGATGGTGCCAATCGTAAGTGGGTGGGGACACTCGACAATGGCTTATATGTGTTGTCGCCCGATGCGCTCACAGTAGAAGAACATTTCACCACTGCCAATTCTCCTCTCTTCTCTAATGAGATTTGGAGCATCGCTTGCCACCCCACTTCGGGCGAGGTGATGATAGGCACCAGGGCTGGGTTGCTTTCTTACCAAGCGAGGGTATCTACGCCTGCGGCATCGCTCGAAATCTCCAACATTCGCGTTTATCCTAATCCTGTTCGTCCCAACTATCTGGGCAATATCACCCTCGATGGACTTGTGGCAGACGCCGAAGTGCGCGTGGTGAGTGCAGATGGTCGATTGGTGGCTCGTGGCATGAGCCTTGGAGGTTCTTTCACCTGGGATGGTCGAACGGTGCAAGGTGAGCGCGCTGCCTCTGGTGTATATTATTTCTATGTAGCTGCCCAAGGTGGCAAGCAAAGTGTCGTAGCAAAGGTAGCTTTCGTGAGGTGATGGATGGCTTTTTCTGCAATTTTAAGCTGTAAAACAAGGGTTAAATCCCATAAAATCCACTTTTTTGAGGAGATTCTATCAAAAAATGACATTTTTATTTGTGCAACCCACTATATTACAATATATTTGCAGCAAGAAAAAACGCTGATTTCTAGCATTTCTATCAAGTACAAGTAGAATAATCATTTAAAACATACTCAATATGAATAAAACAGAACTCTCTAGCGCAGTGGCTAAACAAGCTAACTTGACGCAAGCTCAAGCTAAGGCCGCTGTTGAAGCAACTCTTGATGCCATCGCTGCTGCAGTGAAGGAAGGCGATAAGGTAGCTCTCCTCGGTTTTGGTACTTTCTCTGTTACTGAGCGTCCTGAACGTCAAGGTATCAACCCTGCTACAAAAGAAAAAATCACTATTCCTGCAAAGAAGGTGGTGAAGTTTAAGGCTGGTTCTGCCCTCGAAGTGAAGTAATGCTTCTTTCGTTCTAGCACTATAGCGCGACATTCCCCAAAGGTATGTCGTGCTTTTTTTAGCTCTCCACGGCTCTAACGACTAAAATTCCACTTCTCACGTTTACTTTCTTGTCTCAGAGTCACGCTTGTCGTGGCGAACAAAAAGGGTCTGCGACCCTCTAACGTCTAATGTCTAACAATCGTACTCCTCTCTTAGCGCATCTCAGTTTGGCTGGCGCAGCAGTTTGTTGGGGACTCATGTCTCCCCTTGGCAAAGATGCTATGCAAAATGGCATTGACGGTATCACCCTCGTGTCGCTTCGGGTCATGGGAGGTGCCATCCTTTTCTGGTTGACCTCTCTCTTCACTCCCCGAGAAGCTATTTCCCGAAAACATATTGCACTCTTATGTCTTGCAGCTGTCTTTGGACTCGTAGGCAATCAGTGCTGCTTCACCATCGGACTTAGTCTCACTTCTCCAGTGAATGCTGGTATTGTCACCACCACCATGCCTATATCTGCGCTCTTGCTTTCTGCCATCATTCTCAAAGAGCCCATCACTCTGCGTAAAGCATTGGGGGTAGCATTGGGGTGTTGTGGAGCAGTCTTGTTGGTGATGTCGAGTGTGCGGGCTGCTTCTGGGAGTGCTTCGGTTGCTGGATTGAGCATGGGGGACATGCGCGGCGACCTTCTCTGCTTTGCTGCCCAAATCTCTTATACCATTTATCTCACCGTCTTCGGATGGCTGGCGAAACGCTACAGCATTTTCACCGTGAATAAGTGGATGTTTCTCTCTGCCACCTGTATCATCTGGCCCTTCACTGCACAGCACGTATGGCAAACTCCATGGTCTTCTCTCTCGGCTGTCACACTTGGCGAGATTGGTTACGTTGTGGTGGGGGGCACTTTCCTTGCCTACATCTTGATGATTCGTGGACAACAGGTGCTGCGACCTACGGTGGTAAGTATGTACAACTATGTCCAGCCTATTGTGGCAGTGATTGTCAGTGTCATCTTGGGACTTGCGGTTTTCACCCTCACCCACGCTTTGGCTGTAGCACTGATTTTCTCTGGTGTTGCATTGGTGACTCTCTCCAAGTCGAGAAGAGATATGCTACAACACCAAACGAAGAATGACGAAAACACTACGTGTGACTCATCTTCTCAAGCAGACACTCCTACTTAGATTTGATGTTTTTCTTTTCTCACCTGTCCCTCTCATGCACAGATTGATTCTCCTTTTGTTGAACACCCAACGAAACGTCCGCCGTCTTTCCTCGTCCTTCTTGACGATTTCGGCACTCTTGCTCACCTTCTTTTCCGTTTCTCCCTCAGTCGCGCAAAGCACTAACGCGACTAAGCACACGTTGTCCGTTCATCTCAAAGGGTTTAACGACAACAAAGGGAACATCGTCCTCTCGGTCTATGACAGTCCGGAGCACTTTCGCAAACAAGCCTTGCAGGTGTTGCGTGTGCCTACTGCCACTGCGCAGCATCAGCCCATCACACTCTCACTACCTGCCGGCACTTATGCTATCTCTGTCTACCAAGATGCCAATGCTAATGGAAAAATCGATCGCAATCTCATCGGCATCCCCACCGAACTAGGGGGATTTAGCAATAATCCACGCATTGTCATGGGTCCACCTAGTTTCAAAAGATGCGCTTTTCGACTTGAGGGAAATCTACACACTACGATTCTCTTGCATTGAATCACCTTTGTCCTAATACCTTATTCCGCGTAGGTAATAGCTAAAATACCTAATGATTCGCTGATTTGTCTAATATATCACTTATGAAACACATGTCCGCACTCGCTCTGCCGTGCTTGAGTGGTCTTTTTCTTCTCTTGGGGGGAATCTTTTCTCCGGAGTAGCCCTTGCGCAAACAGCTGAAACCGATTTGTGTCATCAACTCACTGCACGTTGCGACACAGACTCCGTTGAAATCAAAACGCTTTATCTTGATGTTGATGCTCTTGCTTTCTTCAAAGACAACGAGTTCGATGGCAACATTGCCAAAGGATACACCCTCCCTGGAGTGCGCCTTACTCCGTATCTCGCTTATCGACCTCTACCCAATTTGAATTTGCAGCTGGGACTCACCGCACTCTGCTATGACGGCACCAACCACTATCCCAACTATGCCTTTCACGACATCGTCACCTGGAAGGGCAATGCTTATCAAGGGTTTGCACACATTTTGCCCTATTTTCGAGTGGCACTGCAGATGGGAGCTGCTACATTTGTGTTGGGTGACCTCTACGGGAGAGCAAATCATAACCTAATTCTTCCGCTCTATAAACCCGAAACTCTACTCACCACTGATCCCGAAAAAGGATTTCAAACCATCATTCGCACGCATCACTGGAAGATGGATGCGTGGATTGATTGGCAAAGTTTCATCTACGAGATGGATAAGCATCAAGAGGCTTTCACGGTGGGCATGTCGCAGGTGCTTCACCTTTTGCAACCACATGCTCATGGATGGTCGCTTGATTTTCCCGTGCAAATGATGGTCCAGCACCGTGGAGGAGAACAAGATGATACGGATTTGGGAGTGCAAACACTCTGCAATGCTAGTGTTGGGCTGCAGTTGTGAAAAACGCTGCATCATCGTGTTTTCAATGAGGCTGAACTAGAGATGCACGCACTTGGCGCCTATCAGCAAGCTGGAAAACTGTGGCCCTTCAACAAGGGTGCTGCCATGTGGGTCAGTGGTTCGCTCAATCTGTGGCATGCTCTCCGACTTCAACTCGGATGGTGGAAAACGCAAGATTTTGTCACACTCTACGGTAGTCCTTTCTTCAATACGCTTTCTCTAAAAAATGAAGGTGCGCGTTTTTCTTACATGAACACTGCTTTTTGGAGTGTGGAATTTGTGCGAACTTTGTCTCGCGACTATGTTTTTGGGGCAAAAGCCAATGGTTATGTTACTGATGCTGGACCTTTGCAACTGAAAAATGGTGACATCGAGCCTGCTGCCGTGCGTCATACTTTTTCTTTTGGTGTGTTTTTGCGAGCCCATCCACGTTTCTTGCTCAAAAGATTCAAGTAATTCTTCCTAGCTACGTCTGCTCTAGGGTAAACATGCCTATTTCGCAAGTGTGTCTACTTTTTTTGGCTGCGATCATCGCCTTTCCAGCCCCGCATCTTAATAACTTTCTTCTCGCGCCTTATATTATAGTTGTGTGTCTAGGCTTGAAAGTTGTCTATTCTAGCCATTAAAAGTTGAACTTCCAAGCTTGTTGGTCCTTTATTTCCTGCTTTTTTTGTGTTTCTATTTGCTGTGAGAAATCTTTTCTCGGAGGGGACTGAAAAAAACTCCCACGTTTTTTGGAAAATCTCCCACGTTTTTTGAGAAAGTTCCGAGGGAAGTGGAAAATTGGTGGAGAACAACTGCCGATAGTGGAGAATTTTAGAGGTCGCAAAGCGCGATGATAGCTTGAGACACCCTCAAATGCCATCAAAGGAGATAGAAAAGGGCAAAACCTCGTTCCAGAGGGGTAGTGCGAAAAACGGGTTATACGGGTGGGATCTGCATGGTCTATATAGCAAA
>JABZGM010000051.1 GCA_015259235.1 Alloprevotella sp.
GTAGACCGTCACAAGCGTGAACACCTCTCCCTTGCTGCGAGAGCCTATATGCGCCAACAACAAGTGGGCGATGTTCCCTTCCGTTTCGACATCATCGCCTTGGTGGGTAGCGCACCTCCTTTTGAAATAGTGCATTACAAAAACGCCTTTCCTTTGGAACTCCCTCAACACTTCCACCCGAAAAATCCTGCTGATGAACTCTTTTTCTAGTTTCGAAATGCCAGCTTCTCCCACTAATGATGCGAACTCTCGCAGAGTATCTCCCTCCGCTCCGTATTTCGTAGCAGATTCCTGCGAAGAAGACACCTGCGAAGGTTGTAGTGCACCAGCAAAAGCCCAACTCCCCCCACATTGGATTCGCAAGCATTACCCCACCGTGCCCACTACAATGGAGATGATTGCGATGGATGCTGCACCTGCTGAGGAAGTGTGGCTCGTGACGACTGATTTTCAAACTCGCGGACACGGACAAGTGGGGACATCGTGGGAAAGTGACTGCGGAGAAAATCTCATGTTCACCTTCGTGTTTCGACCTAAGGATGTGCGCGCTACCGAGCAATTCTATCTTTCTGAAATCGCTTGTTTGGCAGTCGCCCAAACTCTCGATGCGTATGTCGAAGGAGTCAGTGTGAAATGGCCGAACGATGTGTATGTGGGTGAGCAAAAAATATGTGGAATGCTCCTCAATCACCAGCTCCGAGGAGCGATGGTGGAGAGTACCATGGTGGGCATCGGCATCAATGTCAATCAACCGCGCTTCGTGAGCGATGCGCCCAATCCTATTTCTTTGTGGCAACTCCTCGGGCATCGCATCGACACCGAAGCCGTGTTGGAAAGTTTTGTGCGCCACTTTGAAACGCTCTATACGTGGTGGATTCGTGGAGAAAAAACACGGCTGAGAAACCTCTACCAACAGCGACTTTTCCGTCGTGAAGGACAACACCTTTATCTCGACTCAGCGACAGGCGAAGTGTTTTCTGCTACGATAGAACAAGTAGCTCCCACAGGATTATTAACCCTTCGCGACAGTGCTGGAGCATTGCGCACCTTTGATTTCAAAGCAGTTCAATTTCAGCTCGACACGCCGTAGCCTGCTGAAAGAAACAGCCCCCAAAAATAAAAACTTCTGGAGCATGCTGAAATGAATATCCTCAAAGCTAAGGAATTCCAGGAGCATGCAACCCCAATAATAGACTTAACACAGACGACTGAACAAACTATGCACCGAAAAATCCTACATATTGCGCTGCCCTCCATCTTCACCAACATCACCGTACCGTTGTTGGGCATCGTGGGCACCTACATTGCAGCCCATCTTGGCGCTTATTATCTTGCCGCCATCAGTGTGGGCAGCACTTTATTCTCTACCACCTACTCGCTCTTCAATTTTCTCCGCATGGGCACAGGAGGTGTGGCTGCGCAAAGTTATGGAGCCGAACAATTCAGTGAGAGTGGCGTGGTGCTAGGTCGGTCGTTGGTCATTGCCCTCTCCTTGAGTTTGGGCATCCTCTTGTTGCAACAGCCCATCATCGAACTAGGACTTTGGCTCATGTCGGTAGAAGGGGCGCAGCGCGTCCTCGTGATGGACTATTTTCATTGGCTCATTTGGGGCGCACCTGCCATGCTCAGTCTGTTTGCGCTCAATGGTTGGCTATTAGGTATGCAAAATGCCGTCTATCCTATGATCGTTGCGGTGACGCAAAACCTGCTCAACATCGGCATCTCACTCTTTCTCGTCTATGGGCTTCAGATGAAAATCGAAGGTGTAGCCATTGGTGCGCTCACTGCTCAGTGGGTGGGAGCGATATTAGCCTTGACTTTTGCCGTTCGTGTGGCGCGCAAGCATGGTATCGCCTTGTTTTCACAGGGACATCGCGTGTTTCGCGATCTCATCGCTTGGAAACGCTTCTTCACCGTCAATGTTTTCATCTTCCTCCGCACGTTGTGTTTGGTGGCAGTGATGTTTTCTTTCACCGCCTTCGGCAATCGCAGTGGCAACTATGTCGTAGCCGGCAATGCCATTCTCCTGCAACTCTTCCTCCTCACGAGCTATTTTCTCGATGGTTTCGCCTATGCTGGCGAGGCTGTGGGAGGTCGCATCACGGGGCAAGGTGATGGCGTGGAATTTCGCCGACTGGTGGGCGCCCTCTTCTTGTGGGGCGGCATCATTGCACTGTTGTTTTCTGCCTTCTTTTTCGTGATGGGCGATTTCATCGTGGAGCAGTTGGGACAAGATGTGCAGGTCATCACGGTGGCGCGTACCTATTTGCCCTACGTCATAGCCTTGCCCGTGGTGAGTGTCACCGCCTTTCTCTTTGATGGCTTGTACATCGGCACCACTGCCACGCGGAGCATGCTCGTCGGAGTGGCTTATGCTGCCGCCCTCTTCTTTTTGCTGCACCAAATGCTCGCTCCCACCATGGGCAATCACGCCTTGTGGATTGCCTTCACCGCCTATCTTGCGCTGCGGGGTGGGGTGATGGCATTGCAATTACCAGGGGTGCTGCGCAGAAAGTTTGGCTAAATCTTGCCAACCTCCGCTACAATGTGTAATTTTGTGCTGCAATCGCTTTCGTAGCAGGCAAAACAGTGTCGGAAACTTTCGGATAGTTCGGAGGTTTATGCGCGCACGCTTCCTTTAATTCGCAAATATCTTCATTTTTCTATTATATGAAATTCAATCGCATCCTGCTTAAACTCAGTGGCGAAAGCCTTATGGGGCAACAAGGTCACGGCATCGACACACAACGTCTCAACGAATATGCTGCACAAATCCAAGAAATCCACCAGATGGGTGTGCAAATCGGCATCGTCATTGGCGGTGGCAACATCTTCCGCGGCCTGAGTGGTGCTGGCAAAGGCTTCGACCGTGTCAAAGGTGATCAAATGGGCATGTGCGCCACGGTGATCAACAGCCTAGCACTTTCCTCAGCCCTTGATGCTATTGGCGTGAAAAATCGTGTCCTCACTGCCATTCGCATGGAGCCCATCGGAGAGTTTTACTCCAAATGGAAGGCCATCGAAGCCATGGAACGCAGAGAAGTGGTAATCATGAGTGCAGGTACGGGCAATCCTTACTTCACCACCGACACAGGTTCGTCACTTCGTGGCATCGAAATCGAAGCTGATGTGATGCTCAAGGGCACGCGTGTGGATGGTGTCTACACTGCCGACCCTGAAAAAGACCCTACCGCCACGAAGTTCTCCGAAATCTCTTATGACGAAGTGCTTCAGCGCGGCTTGAAGGTGATGGATGTCACTGCCACAGCTATGTGCAAAGAGAACGGTCTTCCCATCTATGTGTTTAACATGGACATCGTGGGCAATCTCCGCCGCGTGATGGAAGGCGAAGACATCGGCACTTACGTGCACGCCTAAGGTTGGCTAATACCCAAAAAACTCCGAGAAAATTTTAGTTTTCTCGGAGTTTTTTGTTGTGCTTCTACCAGAGTAGGGAAAAGCAGTCAAAGTCTTCACCTCAAGAGGCGGAAGTTATCGTTTGCGAGCCGCAGCAGAGCCACGCTTTGCAGGAGCAGTGGTGCGTCCTGTTGCCGATGCACTGCGTGTGGCAGGGAGTGCGCTGTACTTTTGGAGGAGAGTAGTCGCATTTTCATCGCCCAGTTGCTGCGCTTTGGTGAGATATTCCAGCGCACGAGCGCGATTCTTTTGTTCCCCATACGCCACACCAATGATTTTATAAGCATCGGCAGCTTGAGGATTTTCGGCGATGGTTTGTTGTGCCGTTGCGATAGCATCGTCCCAAAGTTGGACACGCAGGCAGAGGAGGGCACGATTGATGCGATAGTCTTCGCGCTCCTCTTTGGTAGAAGCACGAGAAATAGCCGTGCTATAGTCATCGAGAGCCACTTGATAGATGCGCGCTTTTTCGGCAAGAGCCGCTCGAATGGCAAAGAACTGCGCAGAAAGACTCTGACTTCCTACGATTTGTTCGTAATCATTGTAGTCCAATACAGCCGCGCGCATGTTGCCGAGCTTCTCATTATAATAGGCACGCAACTCCAATACGGCAGCCACGTCACCACCTTTGTAAGGTTTTTCGGCAATCTCCAAAGCTTTATCGAGCTCTGCCACGATGAGACTGTCCGCCACTTTCATGCGCATGAGCACTTGAGCTGCAAAATAGTGAGATTGTGGAGAAGCAGCAGGCGAAGCGTTGTAGGCTTTGAATTTTTCCAAGGCTTGTTCATCGCGCTTCATGCTGTAGAGTATTACCCCTTGTTGGAGCAGCGCGGCAGGTTTGGCTTGCAGTGCATAGGATTTTTCAGCAGCTTTGAGTGCAGCTTCGAGATTCCAAGTCGGATAGTTCGTACTGTCGGCCAGTGCTTTCTCATAGATGAGTTGCGCCTGCGTGTCATAGACCGCATCGAGTCCATCACCACCGAGGGTGAAACGGCGTTGCAACCACGCATCGGCTTCCGCGTATTGGCGCTGACGAGCATAGTAGCTGGCGAGGTCAAGCATGGCCGCCCCATTCTTGGGATAAGCCGTGGTGAAATCTTGGATAAGGGGGAGCACTTGCAGGCTGTCGCGCTGGGTGCGGAGCATCATGAAGAAATAAGAGTAAGCGTCGTTCTCACTAGTGGGCAACTGCTTCGGTATTCTAATTGCGTTGAAATCGCTATTGAGGGCAGCAGCTGCGTTCACTCGAAACGAATCTGCCACGGCTGCGCTGATGGCACAGATGCCTTGCGCTTTGTCCAAAAGATTGCGTTGCGCAATCGCCACCACTTGTCCGTTGTCCACGATGGGACAACCCACATATTGTTCCTCGTTGGGCGCACTCAGGGTGTAGTAAGGGAAGACGTTGTTGGCATCTGCCGAGAGGACGTTGGTAGCAAGAGGTTGCGCTTGTTTTTCGGTGGAGAAGAACGTCTGTTGCCAGGCTGTACCAGCTGCACCCACTGCTGTGCTGCGCGTGAGGAAGGGCAATTTCTTGGTGGGCATGGCAGTGGTGACACGCACCATGTCGTAGTTGTCGCTAGCAGCTACGATGCGCAACACATCGGCTTGGCGACCTTTGGTGTCGGTCACGACAGCGCGTGTAGCACCTCGGAAGGCAGCGTAGGGAGCTACGACTTCTGCCGTGGGAGATGCGAAATATCCATAAGTAGTGTGGAGGGTATCGCCCTTTTCGTTGAAGGTCACTACGCGCACCACAGCTTGTTGAACATCGTTGGGCTTCTGCGCTTGGCTCAGCGTGGGAAGGAAAGCCAGCGCAAGGGGAAGAAGGTATTTCATTGGTGAAGAATCTTGGGTTGAAGGTTTGTTTTTTATTGTGCACCCTCGGCGAGGAGTTGGCGAGCATTTGCCAAAGCTGCATCTGTGATGGCTGCTCCCGAGAGCATATTGGCAATTTCTTGCACACGCTCCTCGTCAGAGAGGGCGCGGATGTTGGAAGTTGTGCCGGTGTCGCTCTCTTGTTTGTGCACCCAAAAGTGCACTTGCCCGAGTGCGGCTATCTGCGGCAAGTGAGTGATGCAGAGCACTTGTGCGGTTTTTCCCATGCGTTGCATCACACGTCCCATGCGCTCTGCCATCGTACCGCTCACACCCGTGTCGATCTCGTCGAAAATGATGGTGGGGAGGTTGCGTTTCTGCGCAATCAAGGCTTTGAGGGTGAGCATCACACGAGCGATTTCACCGCCAGAGGCAGTTTGTGCCACATCTTGCAGCGGCATCTGTTTGTTGGCAGTGAAGAGAAAGCGCACCGCATCGCAGCCCATGCGGTCGGGACGAGGACGCGCGGTGAAATCGAAGAGGATTTGCACAGAAGGCATGCCCAGTTCTTGCAGCCCTTGGGTGAGATTGTCCACCATCTCCGTTGCCGCTTGTTGGCGCGCCCCAGTGAGTTGAGCCCCCAAGGCTGTGACCGCAGCAAAGGTGCGCTTCACCTCAGCTTCTGCCGCAGCGATGCGCTCATCAGCATGGTCAATGGCAGAAAGGCGTTGGCGCAAATCCTCAGCAATGGCGAGGAGTTCGCTGATTTCGCTGACTTGGTGTTTCTTTTCTAGAGAATAGATGGTGGAAAGTCGGTCGTTCACCCAGAGCAAACGCTCAGGATCGAAGTCCACCTCTTCAGCTTTCGTTTCGATCTCGCTGAGGACATCGTCGAGTTCTATGCGCGCACTCGACAGACGTTCAGTGAGTTCGTCCAGCCCTCCCATATAGCGCGCAGCTCCTTCAAGGGCATATTTCGCGCTTCGGAGTAATTGCACCACATCGTGCTCATCGTTGCGGAGAAATCCCACCGCTTGATAACAAGCACTCTTGATGTCTTCAGCATGTTCGAGGGTTTTGCTTTCTTCTTCGAGTTGGGCTTGTTCCTCTTCCTGCAGTTGCGCTTCGTCAATCTGTGCCAGTTGAAATTCCCAAAACTCTCTGTCGCTCTCTTGTTGGTGTGCCGTCTGCTGGAGTTGGCGAAGTGTGTGCTCCGCTTGGTGCCAGGCTTGGAAGGCTGTGTGATACTCGCCGATGAGGGCTTGATTTCCTGCCACCGAGTCGAGAGTGTCGAGAAGGAAGTCCTCGTTGCTCAAGAGAAGGTTTTGATGTTGCGAATGGATGTCGATGAGTTTGCTACTCACCTCGCGCAGCACGCCTAGTGTGGTGGGTGTGTCATTGATGAAGGTACGACTTTTTCCAGCTGCCGTCACTTCTCTGCGCACGATGATGGTGCTGTCTTCGAGGTCGATGTCGGCAGTTTGCAACAGTTCTTCCACGGCAAGTCCAGTGATGTCGAAAGTGCCTTCGACAACGCACTTCTTCGCACCGCTTTTGATGGCTTTGGCATCGGCACGATTCCCCTGCAACAGTCCGAGTGCACCGAGAATGATACTCTTACCCGCACCTGTTTCACCCGTAATCACGCACATTCCTTGCTCTAACGTGAGGTCGAGCTGATCGATAAGGGCATAGTTGGAAATATGTAATGAAAGAAGCATATTTAGACGTTAGAGGGTCGCGGACCCGTTTTGCTCGGCTGCGTCTTCACTGCGTTTCGCTAGCCTCGGGCTCTGCTTATATGTTAGACTTTAGAAATTAGACGTTAGAGATTAGAATTTAGACGTTAGATTTTAGATGCAATCTTTAGACTTCTGAGGGTTGATGCGCAGTCGCTAGTTTCTATTAGAAATGTCTAATCTCTAATCCGAGCCACGCTTGTCGTGGCGAGCATAAAAGGGTCTATGACCCCTAGTTTCTAATTCGGTTCCAAGTGGAGTTTTTGGAAGCATTGATGCGTCCGAGTAAATCCACCAAGAAATCCTTTTCCTTTTGAGTCGATTTCCCTTGATAGATATTACCAATTTCGTCCGCCTTAAACTCCGTAAAGAGTTGGGGGAGGAGACTCATCGCCTTGTTCTCTCGTGCCTTCGCCAGTTGCTCAAAAGAAGCAGTGATGGCAGCGCGTCCGCGTTCGGCATTCTCTGCCATTTGGTCGAGTCCCTTGCGATAATATTCATATTGCATCAAGCGAAAAGGCTCCATTGCTCCGTCCAGATAATCGTTGATAACGGCATAGCGGTTCTTACCATCATCAAACGCCTTCCAACCTTTGGCAGAGAGTTGGAGCGACTGCGCATTGTTACAGATG
Organism: Alloprevotella sp.; assembly: GCA_015259235.1. GTDB lineage: Bacteria > Bacteroidota > Bacteroidia > Bacteroidales > Bacteroidaceae > Alloprevotella. The sequence continues at coordinate 7,610 of JABZGM010000051.1, forward strand.
GATTGTGCCATCTGCAGTTGCTCCGTTCCCCCTTTCGGCGACATCGTGTCGAGGTCCCAACCGATGATGAGGTAAGCATAGTATGCCATAATCGCCGTGAGGTCGTTATCTAGCGTCTCAGGACGAAATTCCAGTTTGTCAAATTCTTGAAAACGGAAGTTGACACTCCCATCACGTGTGGAGAAAGTCGTTGTGGTGTATGTCGCATTGTAGATGGGGCGCGTAGCGGTGACGGTGAGCACGCAGTTGAGGCGGTGGTCACTCTCATCATATTGCTGCACGGTGAAGTTGAAGGTGCAGCGGATGCGCTCAGCGCGGCGAAATTGCAGGTGCGTCCACTGTCGTTCGTTAAGGAAGTCGGTGAGTGCGCGCTGCAGATTATCAAAGACAGCGGTGTTCGTCCCCTCGATTTGTCGGGTGTTGAAGGTGACAGTGGCATCAAGTTCTTGCGCCCACACCGATGAGGGCATGAGCGCAGTGCAGAGGACGAAAAGAGTTAGCAGAAATTTTCGCATAGTTCTTGGACAATGGCTTGTGCCACTGCAGTTTTCGGCAGAAGGGGAAGGGCTTTTTCTCGACCATCTAGCGTGAAAATCGTCACCTTGTTCGTATCGTGTCCGAATCCAGCTCCTTCATCGCGGAGAGAATTGAGCACGATAGCGTCCAGTCCCTTGCGCGCCATCTTGTCGAGCGCGTGTGTGGTCTCATCGTGGGTCTCGAGCGCAAAGCCAACAAGCCAGCGATTTTCTTTGATTTGTCCTAAGTTTCGGGCAATATCCTGTGTGGGTAGGAGTGGAATGTTCCACTCTCCCGTTGTTTCGCGCTTGATTTTCTCCATAGCCACCACTTTTGGGGTGAAATCTGCCACGGCAGCGCAGAGGATACCGCCCACGCACGAAGGAAATTCGCGCATGGCAGCTTCGTACATCTCAGCTGCGCTCTCCACGTCAATGCGTTGGATGCGTGGATGTTGGGTGGTGAGTGCCACGGGTCCTGCCACAAGTGCCACTTCAAAGCCAGCTTCTGCCAGAGCTTCTGCGAGTGCAAAACCCATCTTTCCGGTGGAGTAATTGCCAATGAAGCGCACTGGGTCAATCTTCTCGTAGGTGGGACCGGCGGTAACCAGCACACGTCCGCGAGAGGGAACATCGCTGGAGGCTGGAGAAGTCGCATTGTCGGTTGCCGCTCCCTCTTTTTGAGCAAAAAAGGCTTCCAGCACTTCGACTATGCGCTCAGGTTCTTCCATACGACCTTTTCCCACGAGAGCCGAAGCCAATTCGCCCTCCTGCGGTTCGATGATGTGGTGTCCAAACTCGCGAAGTCGCTCGAGATTGTCGTGCGTGGTGCGATGCGCAAACATGTCCAAATCCATGGCAGGTGCCACAAACACCGGTGCTTTCATGGAGAGATAGGTGGTGATGAGCAAGTTGTCTGCAATGCCGTGCGCCATCTTGCCAATCGTAGCTGCAGAAGCAGGGGCAATGATCATCGCATCTGCCCAAAGCCCCATGTCTACATGGCTGTGCCACGAACCATCTCTGCGATCAAAGAACTCGCTTGCCACTGCTTTTCGGCTGAGGGTGGCGAGAGTGAGGGGCGTGATGAACTCTTTGGCAGCAGGAGTCATCACCACTTGCACCTCTGCGCCCGCTTTGATGAGCAGACGCACCAGCGTGCAAGCCTTGTAGGCAGCGATGCTCCCGGTGATGCCGAGGACGATGTGCTTGTTGTGAAGAGAAGAGAGCATAAAGACGAAGAGACAAAATGGGAGGAGTAGGGGAAAATCCCACACAGCACCTGCGTCTGCGTCATCGTTCTCCCTCACGAAGAGGCAGCGCGTAGTCCCTCTCTAGGAGCGACACATGAACACAAACGGAGGTGCTGCGAAGATTAAGAGTGAGTGTGCGTCTTAATCGTTGAGCATCATGGGCATGAGGAGGGTGAGCACATCCTCATTTTCGGGTTGTTCGGCAGGAACAATCACACCAGCGCGAGAAGGATCGGCAAGTTGGAACACGATTTCTTCGCTTTCGAGATTGTTGAGTAGTTCCATCAAGAGCGTACCCTTGAAACCGATGTTCATGGGGTTGCCTGTATATTCGCAGAGCAAGGACTCTTCACCTGAACGACCATAGTCGCTGTCGCGAGTAGACAGAATCATGCGACTGGGCTCAACGTGCACTTTGATGAGGGGACTGCCAGCGTTGGAGAAAATGAGCAGACGGCGGAGTGCAGACACCAAAGCCGCGCGGTTCACCGTCACGAGATTGGGATTTTCTCTAGGAATCACGCTGTTGTAGTTGGGGAAGTTGCCCTCGATGAGGCGCGAAGAAAGTTCGTAGTTCTCCGTGCTGAAGGTTGCATTGCGCTTGGTAAACTGGATAGTCAAGTCGCCATCTTCCTTTTGCAGGATGCCTTTCATGATGTTGGCAGGCTTTTTGTGGAGGATGAACGAGGTGGGCGCGTCGCTGGTCAGGTCAAGCAAGCGGCTGCAAGCCAATTTTCTACCATCGGAAGCCACCACTGCCAAACCATTGCTTTGATAATCGAAGAAGACACCGTTCATCACGGGGCGCAAAGGGTCGTCGGCAGCGGCAAAGAGCGCGCGGCTCACGCTGCTATGCAAGCGCTGAGCATCCACCACCAAGGTAGACACTTCGCCTTCCAAACCTTTAGTCACAGGATATTCGTCGGCATTTTGTCCCACGAGGGTGTAGTGACCATTTTGGAAGTCCACTCTGATTTCAAGACCATCAGGATTAACCGTAAATTCGAGCGGTTGTTCGGGGATTTCCTTCATGGCGTCTTGCAGCGTCTTTGCGTTGACTGCAAAGCTCAAGTTGCCATCGCTTTCCACCAATTCGAGGGTGGTGCGGAGGGTAATCTCATTGTCCGAAGCTGTAAGCGTGAGTTTACCATCGACCACTTGGAAGAGGAAATTGTCCAAAATGGGCATGCTATTCTTAGAAGGAATCACGCGTCCTAAGGTCTGTAGGCGTTGTGATAGGAGGTTGCTGGAAATAACGAACTTCATAAGGGCTTATTCTTTAGGTGATGATGCTTTGTTGAACTTAATGCTTGCGCGCAACGGTGGGAAAACTCGAGAAACGGCTTGAAAATCTCAATAAACCGCTGATTTTATTGTGCAGTATCCCTTGCACACATGCACTTTTACTAATACGCAAATTTACGCTTTTCTTTCGACTCTACCGCATCTTCTCTTGTTTTTTTTGCACTGCCCTCAATTTTCTTCTTCCTCTCCACAAAATTGCGCTTGCTAGTGTGTCATTTCCAAAAGAAATCGTTACCTTTGCATACCAAACAATAATACTCTTTACATGGAAATTACTGGTAAAATCATTGTGGCACTCGAACCACGTTCTGGCGTTTCTAATAACACGGGAAATCCCTGGAAAATGCAGTCTTTCGTGCTCGAAACCACCACCGAACAATACCCTCGCCGTTGCGTATTTGATGTCTTTGGTGAAGATCGTCTCAACCAATTCAACATACAAGTAGGTCAAGAATACACGGTGAGCTTCGATATCGATGCACGCGAATACCAAGGGCGTTGGTTTAACTCCATCCGTGCTTGGCGTGTGGCTGCACCTCAATCTATGGGCGCTCCTGCTTATGGCGCACCAGCTCCTGCCTATGGTGGTGCTCCTGCTCCTGCTGCTCCTGCACCCCAAGGTGGTTTCACTCAGCCTGCTCCTGGAGCTGGTAACTTTGGTCAGGCTCCTACTGGTCCTGATGCCCCTGGTGGTAATACTATCACTGAACCTAAGGCGCAACCCAATTCTGGTGACGATCTCCCCTTCTAAGTCTCTCTCATTAAGAAAGACGAAACCCATTTTTAGCTCCAGCATCTCTGTGTGTTGGGGCTAAATTGCTTAAACCCCAAATGGCTATTAGGAGGTAATCTCTTATACCGATTATGACTGTCAATCCTTTCAAAATGTTTTGGCGCATTGTGCGCTGGGCTGTCCTTCTTTTCTTTGCGTCCACTGTGTTGGTCACCCTCATCTATCGTTGGGTGCCCGTACCCCTCACTCCTCTCATGGTGATTCGCTGTATGCAGCAGATGGGACGTGGAGAAGTACCGCATTTGAAGCACGATTGGGTTCCTCTCTCTGAAATCTCCCCCGCTTTGCCTCGTGCGGTGATGAGTAGTGAAGACCAGCGTTTTATGCAGCATAATGGATTTGACACTAAAGCCATTGGCTATGCCTTGCGCCAGCGATTGAATGGAGAGCAAGGTGGAGGGGGAAGCACCATATCGCAGCAGACCGCCAAAAATGTCTTCTTGTGGCCCACTTCTTCCTGGGTGCGCAAAGGTTTTGAGGTCTATTTCACCGTGCTCATCGAACTTCTTTGGTCTAAGGAGCGTATCATGGAGGTGTATCTCAATAGCATCGAGATGGGCGATGGCATCTATGGTGCCGAAGCTGTGGCACAAGAAAATTTTCATTGCTCTGCAAGTGAACTCTCGCGCAAAAGTTGCGCCATGATAGCCGCATCTCTGCCAGCTCCTCTGCGTTTCAACAGTGCCGAACCCACGCCCTACATGCGTAGTCGCCAGCG
>JABZGM010000052.1 GCA_015259235.1 Alloprevotella sp.
GGATTTATGCATAAATGGTATTTGTCCTTACTTTCGCATTCTTATTCGTCATTTGAAATCTTAGGGATAACAAAAACTTGGTTTGGTAGTGCTTCTAAAATATATCCTGAGCAAATCCAAATTGATAAACAAGGAAAAGAGTCGAAAGTGACAAAACTTAATGATGGCGCAGTTTTATTACACGCAGAGCCTCCACTTGATACTACCTACTATATCATAGATGGGAAATACTATACTCAAGTTTATGCACGGATACTTGTCAAGTTGATTTAATCAATATACGTTGGTAAACTTTCTCTTGAATGCCTCTCCTTGTAACAACCCCACTTGCATTGAGGTCATAGGTTCCAACTTTACCAAATTTGTTTAGATAGGCTTGTTTACATTCTTGAGTAGTATAAACTCGCGTCTTTAATTGGTATAAGTCTTCGTTCTCACACATCCCTAAGATTTCAAATGACGAATAAGAATGCGAAAGTAAGGACAAATACCATTTATGCATAAATCCTTTTCGTCATCGCCTTTTCTGAACCTTAAGATTTCAACCAACTAACAAACAACGCATCCAATGACAACAGAATTACATATTGAATGGACAGTTGCAGACATCTGCAAAGGGTTTGTGTATAACGAACTAGAAGGGAAAGGACTCTTTGGGTTAGATGGTAAACTAACTATTCAACCTGAATATCAAAGACACTACATCTATAACGACGGAAAAAAAGATGTAGCCGTCATTGAGTCTATTCTCAATAGGTATCCGCTCGGATTGATTTATTTCAACCTCACCAACAGCGGACAATATGAGGTGCTCGACGGACAACAACGCATCACCTCTATCGGAAGATTTGTCACTGGAAAATTCTCCATTGAAGACGACAACGGAAATATTCAATACTTCTCTGGACTTCCCGAAGAACAACAAAAACTCATCCTAGAGTCGAAACTCTTGGTCTATGTGTGTCAAGGAGAAGAGAAAGAGGTGAAGGAATGGTTTAAGACCATCAACATTGTGGGTGTGCCCCTTAACGAGCAGGAACTCCGCAATGCCATCTATTCAGGCGTCTTTGTGAATGCCGCAAAAAAGGTCTTTAGCAATTCACAAAATGCGGAAATGCACAAGTGGGGACACTATGTGAAAGGCGACGTGAAGCGACAAGAGGTGCTGAAAGTGGCGCTCGAATGGGTATGCGCTAGTCGAGGAATGACGGTAGATGCCTATATGAGCCAACACAGACACGACACGCAAATCACGGAATTGGAAAACTATTTCCGTTCGGTGATTGATTGGGTAGCCACCACTTTCACTATGGTGGAAAACAATATGTGCGGTATTGAATGGGGCAGACTCTATGAAACTTATCACACCACGCCCTACAGCATTGCACACATCACCGAACGCGTGAGAGCTCTCCTCGAAGACGAATCTGTGCACTGCCCAAGAAATGTCTACGAATATGTGTTGGGAGGGGAACAACAACACGCTTTGCTCGATGTGCGCTTCTTTGATGAAAAAGATAAAAAGGCAGCCTTCAAACGACAAACTGAAAAGGCTAAAGCGGAAGGAGTGTCTAATTGCCCTCTATGTGCCATTGGCGACAACAACAACCGTACACGCATCTATAAAATTAGCGAAATGGATGCTGACCACGTAACGGCTTGGAGCAAAGGTGGGTCTACGACACTAGACAATTGTGAAATGCTCTGTAAATCGCACAATCGAGCAAAAGGAAACAAATAGAATGTGTTCTGATTCAGTGCTTAGGGAGTGGGTTATCTCAGATATTATAACTCACTAATTGGTACAAGAATGCAGAAAACTTTTGAAGAACTCGCTCTAATGTGGAGCGAAAACAAACAGTCTATTGTGAAGTATTCCACGCTGTGTGCTTATCGGCTGACACTTCGCACTCACCTCATTCCTCACTTTGGGGCAATGACCGAGATTGAAGAAGCTGAAGTGCAACGCTTCATCATTGAAAAAATAAGGAATGGACTGGCAAAAAAAACGGTGCGTGACATTGTAGCAGTGTTGCGCGCTGTGGTGAAATATGGTGCACGTTTGCACCTATGTGAAAGAGAGGACTGGCAACTAGACTACCCCACTACTGAAAGTGGAAGGAAGTTGCCAGTCCTCTCGTTGCGTCATCAAAGAAAATTGATGAAACATTTGATGGAACAACCCAATGCGAGAAACATTGGAGTGATGCTCGCTCTATGCACGGGAATGCGCATAGGCGAGGTTTGTGCTTTGAAATGGGAGGATGTTGATTTGACTCACAGAATGATTAGAGTGTGTAAAACTGTGGGACGCATCTATAATTGCGAACTTGGGGCTACTGAACGAGTGTTTTCAACCCCAAAAACAAAACATTCCTTTCGCGAAATCCCTATTTCAAAATTGCTCTTTGAGGCTCTATGTGTCACCAAAAGAATGTCGTCTTCTCCTTTTGTGGTGGGAACAACTATTTATGCCACTGATCCGCGCACGTACAGAGATTATTTCAACCGACTACTTAAAAGGTTGAGTATTACTCCTATTGTGTTTCACGGTCTACGACATACTTTTGCTACGCGGTGCATAGAAAGTCAATGCGACTATAAAACGGTGAGTAGCATATTGGGACACTCCAATGTGGCTACTACGCTCAACTTATATGTGCACCCTAATCTGCAACAAAAGAAGCGTTGTATTGACAAGATGAGCAAATTTGTGGAAGGCAAGCAGTGATGCTTGCCTTCGTTATTTTGTCTTTATCTCTGTTTTGTCAACTGCTTAGTGTTGTGCTGCCTTGGGTGTCTCCAACAATGGGAGGTAGGCGCCATAACCTTGCTTTTCCATCTCGGCTTGAGGGATGAAACGCAGGGAAGCACTGTTGATGCAATAGCGCAAACCACCCTTTTCCTTAGGACCATCGTTGAAGACGTGACCCAAGTGGGCATTGCCCTTGTTGCTGCGCACTTCGATGCGCTGCATGCCGTGGGAAGTGTCTTTGATATTCTTCAACAGATGGGCGTCGATGGGTTTGGAGAATGCGGGCCATCCACAACCGGAGTCGAATTTGTCGGTGGAGAGGAAGAGGGGTTCTCCTGTGGTGATGTCTACATAGATGCCAGGACGAAACTCGTGGTCGTATTCATTGGTGAAGGGACGTTCGGTGGCAGCGTTTTGCGTGACTTGATATTGGATTTCGGTGAGCTTAGATTTGAGCGTATCTGTGGAGGGACGCTCATATTTACGCTGCGTGGTGTCGGCATTGGCTTTGCGAGCTTCGGCAAAGAGGGAGGGAGCAACGTGGCAATATCCTCCAGGATTCTTGTCCAAATAGTCTTGGTGATAGTCCTCGGCTGCATAGAAATTGCGCAAAGGTTCGATTTCTACTGCCACATTTTTACCGATAGCTTGTGCCAACTTGGTACGTTCGGCAATGAGGAAGGGGCGCACGTCTGCATCCTTGTAGTAGATGCCGGTGCGGTATTGTGTGCCGATGTCGCCACCTTGGCGATTGATGCTGGTGGGGTCGATGCTACGGAAATAGAGTTGCACGAGAAGGGTGAGGGGAAGAACCTCAGGATTATAAGTTACTTCCACGGCTTCGGCAAAACCAGTAGTTTTGGAGCATACTTGTTCGTAGGTGGGATGCTCGATGTTGCCATTGGCATAGCCCACTTTGGTGGAGAGGACGCCACGGATTTGTTTGAAATAGTGCTCGGTGCCCCAGAAACAGCCACCAGCGAAATAGAGAGTTGCAGTCTTGTTCATAGTTTGAGAAGAATTTGTGTCAGAAGAGGCGGAATTGTTGCTGCGACAAGCGATGCAACAAACTGCTACCAACAGAAGGAGCAGTCCGCGAAGTGGATTTTTCATAAGTTAGTTTTGTGTTATGTGATTAAATTATAGAACTAGGTCGTTTTATAAAATCAGCTCTCTGATGAGTTGTGAGGACTCACCAGAGAGCTGATTATAGAAACAAAATAAATCCGATGAGAATATATTATGCTTGATGGCTTTCTACCCACTTGCGGGCATTGACGAAGGCTTCGAGCCATGGGGTGCAGTCTTCAGCGCGACGCTCTGCAGGGTAGAATGGATTTTGCCAAGGGAGGAAGGCGCGTTCCAAGTGGGGCATCATCGCCACGTGACGACCGTCTGCGCTGGCAATACCAGCTACGTTGTAGTCCGAACCATTGGGGTTGGCAGGATAGCCCTCGTAGGAGTATTTGAGCACCACATTGTAGTCGCTTTCGGGTTGGGGAAGTTGGAACTTGCCTTCTCCGTGTGCAATCCAGATGCCAAGACGATCTCCAGAGAGACTCTCGAAGAGTACGCTGCGATTGGTTTGCACCGTAACGCCTACGAAACCGCTTTCAAACTTGTGGCTGTCGTTGTGGAGCATACGAGCACGCTCTTTGTGTTCGGGATTGACGAGGTTGAGTTCCACCATGAGCTGACAACCGTTGCAGACACCGAGGGAAAGAGTGTCGGGACGTGCGTAGAAGCGGTCGAGTGCTTCCTTAGCCTTAGGATTGAAGAGGAAGGCTCCAGCCCATCCCTTGGCACTGCCAAGCACGTCACTGTTGGAGAATCCACCACAGAAGACGATGAAGTTGATGTCGTCGAGGGTTTCGCGACCAGTGACGAGGTCGGTCATGGTCACGTCTTTCACATCGAAGCCGGCAAGGTAGAGCATATACGCCATTTCGCGTTCGCCATTCGTTCCCTTCTCACGGATGATAGCCGCACGAACGCCAGAGGGTGTGCGACGATCAGGAGATACTCCGAGGCTTTCAAACGTGCCTTGGAAGGTGGAATGGAAGTTGAGTTCGATGGGTTGCTCCTTGTAGTTGCTGAAACGCTCTGCTGCTTTGCCGTGGAAACTCTGATGCTCATCGAGGAGGAAGGAAGTGGAATACCACACATCGCGGAGGTGGTCGATGAAGAATTGATATTCTGCACCGTCTTTCTCCACAAGGACATGACGCTCTTCGGTGGGCACAGCAAGAGCTGTGGCTTTCACGCCATGTTCTGCCAAGATAGCGTTGAAGCGCGCTTCGTCTTTATCTGCCACTTGCACCAAGACTGCGGGATTTTCGGCAAAGAGTTGTTGCACGAGATCGGCAGTACCGAGGTTGTCGAGTTGCACCGTCAGACCACCTTCTGTATTGGCGAAGCACATTTCCAACAAAGCGGTGATGAGACCGCCTGCACTGATGTCGTGACCAGCGAGGAGGATGCCTTCTTGCACCATGGCTTGCACCGCTGCAAAGGCAGAACGGAAATAGGCTGCATCTGCCACTGTGGGCACATCGCTTCCCACATAACCGAGGGTTTGTGCGAAGGCAGAACCTCCGAGTTGTGGAGCGAGTGAAGAGAAGTCGAGGTGATAAATCTTGCTGTTGGGCTCATTGACCACAACAGGACGCACCACTTTGCGCACATCATTGACCTCACCACCTGCACTCACAATGACGGTGCCTGGAGAGATGACTTTTTCTCCATCAGGATATTGCTGAGTCATGGAGAGAGAGTCCTTACCAGTGGGGACGTTGATGTGAAGCTCGCAGCAGAAATCGCTGAGGGCTTTGACGCCTTCATAAAGACGCGCGTCTTCACCTTTCTGTGAGCGGCAGGGCCACATCCAGTTGGCGGAAAGACTCACGCTGTCGAGTCCTTGTGCGAGGGGAGCCCACACAATGTTGGTAAGCGATTCGGCAACTGCCATCACCGAACCAGCGGCAGCATTTGCCAAACCTACTTGAGGAGCGTGACCAATGGCAGTGGCGATACCGGCTTTTCCGCGATAGTCCAAAGCCACCACGCCACAGTCGGCAAGGGGTAGTTGGAGTTCGCCTTGGCATTGTTGTTGTGCCACCTTACCGGTTACGGAGCGGTCCACTTTGTTGGTGAGCCAGTCTTTACAAGCCACGGCTTCGAGTTGGAGCACATTCTCGAGATATTCATCCAAGAGAGTTGCATCGTATTGTGCAGCGGTGTAGTCGCGCTTCACCGTAGTGTCGGTCATCACGGTCTTAGGAGAGTGACCAAACATTTGTGCTACGTCGAGATCGAAGGGACGCACACCGTCTTTTTGCTCGAAAGCGAAGTGGGCATCGCCAGTGGTTTCACCCACCACATAGAGAGGTGCGCGCTCGCGTTCAGCAATTTTGCGCACTTGGTCGATGTATTCTTCTTCGATGAGGAAGCCCATGCGCTCTTGGCTCTCGTTGGCAATGATTTCTTTGGCAGAGAGAGTGGTATCTCCGATGGGAAGTGCGCTCATGTCGATAGTGCCTCCACATTCTTCTACGAGTTCAGAAAGACAGTTGACGTGTCCGGCAGAACCGTGGTCGTGGATAGACACCACAGGGTTGTGTTCTTCTTCGCAAAGCGCACGCACGAGGTTGGCTGCACGCTTTTGCATTTCGGGATTGGCACGTTGCACGGCGTTGAGTTCAATGCCGGAACTGTAACGTCCAGTGTCTACGGAAGAAACAGAACCACCGCCCAAGCCGATGCGGTAGTTGTCGCCACCCACAACAACGACTTTGTTGCCTTTTTCGGGGGTACCTTTGAGACAGTCGCGCTTTGTGCCATAACCCACACCCCCTGCGAGCATAATCACTTTGTCGAAGGCGTAGTTCACACCGTGTTCTGCGTGCTCAAAGGTGAGCACAGAACCAGCGATGAGGGGTTGTCCGAATTTATTACCGAAATCGGAAGCACCGTTAGAGGCTTTGGTGAGGATTTGTTGTGGCGTCTGATAGAGCCAAGGACGTTCTGCCATATTGCTCTCCCAAGGACGACCACCATCAAGACGAGGATAGGCAGTCATATAAACCGCTGTGCCGGCAATGGGAAGCGAACCAACGCCACCGCCCATACGGTCACGAATTTCTCCACCCGTACCTGTGGAAGCTCCGTTGAAAGGTTCTACCGTGGTGGGGAAATTGTGGGTTTCGGCTTTGATGGAGATGACACTCTCGATGTCGCGAATGACGAAATAGTCGGAAGTGTCGTGACGTGCAGGGGCAAATTGTTCCACCACTGGGCCTTCTGCGAAAGCTACGTTGTCTTTATAGGCAGAGAGGATGCGATGGGGATTTTCTTTTGTGGTGCGCTTGATCATAGCAAAGAGCGCAGAGGGCTGTTCTTTGCCATCGATGATGAACGTACCACCGAAGATTTTGTGTCGGCAGTGCTCAGAATTGAGTTGTGCAAAGCCGAAGACTTCGCTATCGGTGAGTTTTCTGCCGAGTTGTTGTTCTACTCCGTGGAGGTATTCCATTTCGGCAGGCGAGAGTGCCAAACCTTCTTGCTCATTGTAAGCATCAAGGTCTTCGACAGTGCGAATGGGCTCTGGTGTGTGACTGATGGTGAAGATGTCTTGATGGAGCCCTTCGTAGAGTCTTTGGAGCATAGGGTCGTGATCGGCAGAAGCATCTTCCACGGGGAAGAATTCTTCGATACGCAAAATGCCGCTGAGATTCATATTTTGTGTGATCTCAACGGCATTCGTGCTCCAAGGGGTAATCATTTCACGGCGGGGTCCAACATAGCAGCCCTCAAGTTGTGGGGCAGCTTCAAGCGTGGCTTCGCCAAAAAGCCAACAAAGTTTTTTCACTTCATCGTCGGAGAGCAGATGATCCACTTGTGTAGCAATGATGCTCTTCGCTGGTGTACGGAAAAAAGAAATCATTTGAGCAAGAATGTTTGGGGTTATACGCGTTTACCTTCGCAAAGGTAGCGATTTTTGTGCGGTTGTCCAATTTTATTCTACACTAATTGTGAGGAAGCAGCGACATATTTGTGAGAAAATGTGATAAGTATGTGGAAAATTCGTGATAGTCTTGTTATTGACTTGCAATAAACAATTTCTGCCCAAGTTTCGTTCTTGCCTCAACATCTTATTTTTGAAGTGATTTATATAGAGTTCCTATGTGTACACACGATTTTGTACGTATTTCTTTGTGTAGTTGTTGGATATTATTATCTTTGCATTGAAACTCAACACTATACAATATGATGGTTATCAGTCTAAGCGAATTTCGCGCCAATCAACGCAAGTATTTCGACTTAGCGAGTACAGAGCGCGTCATTATCAGAAGAAATAAAGTAGAATTTTTTGCCCTTGTTCCAACCCACAATGAGGAACTGGATATTAGCGAAGATTTGAAATTGAAAATTGCTAACGCAAGAGAGGATTACAAGGCAGGAAAGGGTGTCGTATGCAAGACATTTGAGGACTCTCTAAACTTACTAGAAAGTTTGTAGGATGTACGAAGTAGTATACAGCGACGAAGTACTTCTTTCTATCAAAAAATACAAGAAGTCCAGCCCTCAATCTTATAAGAAAGTCGTGAAGTTAATCAATGAACTACACGAACATCCTAGAACAGGCACTGGACATCCCGAAGCACTTAAAGGAATGGGAGGAAACATATACTCCAGGGAAATAAACAAAAAAGATAGACTTGTATATGAAATCTACGAAGAGCATATACGCATTTATGTGATTTCTGCTGAAGGACACTACAGCGACAAATGAAGCAACCTCAGGTGAGAAATAAAACTCATCTGTGGTTGTTTTGTATTTTGACTTGCAATAGACTCATAAGACACTTACAACAAACTCACAGAAAACTCGTGATAAACTCACGACAACAAAAAAAGAAACGCTCACAACTCTCTAAAAGCTGCGAGCGTTTCTTTCTCTATTTCACTATTTTGTAAGAAAAAATTGCGGAAGGGATTAAAATTCTTGTCCGAGCACGAAGTGGAACTGGCTTCCACCAATCTTCTGTCCGTATTCATGTTCGCTGAAACCATAAGCCCAGTCGATACCCATCAAACCAACCATAGGTAGGAGGATGCGCACACCCACACCGGCTGAAGTTTTGAGTTTGAAAGGATTCATTCTGTTGATGTCTACCCAAGCATTACCAGCTTCGGCAAAGGCAAGCGCATAAATCGACGTAGCTTCAAGCATCAACGGATAGCGAAGTTCGAGGGTCAAACGTGTATAAGCATAGGCGTTTTGCCGACCAAGACCATTGTTACCGGTGTTACCGGCAATAGCACCATTTTCATAACCACGTAGGGCAATGACATCGCTGGCATATCCATAGCCTCCGCCGCTCATGCCGTCACCACCCATGTAGTAAGTTTCAAAGGGTGACTTGCGGTGCTTGTTGTAAGATCCGAGAATACCGAAGTCTGTGCGGGTCATAATCACAGGCACGTGGCGCAAACTGGAGTTGAGTGCCGTGTAAGTGCGGAATTTCAAGCTCCATTTGTGGTATTCAATCCAGCGATATTTATCTTGTGCTTCGCGATCATAGTTGATACTCTGCGGATTGGTTGCCAATCCTTCGTAGTTTTTACCATCGATCAACGAATAAGGTGGGGTGAACGACACAGAGAACGAGAAGTCCGAACCACCACGAGGGAAGATAGGATCGGTGATGCTGGAGCGCGACAAGGTGAGGGCAAGGTTGACATTGTTGCTCACCCCATTGCTGATGAGGAAGTAGCGCCAGTTTTTCAGGCTATAACGCGTGTAGTTGAGCGATGCACTAAAAGAGAAGTAGTCATCTGGCCAACGGAGACGTTTACCAAACCCGATGCTAGCTCCAAACATTTGCATGTACTTGTCGGGATCGTAGTAGTTGGCATAGTTATAAGCACTAGAGTTCGTGCCATATCCATAGAGACTATTATAGTAGGAATTACTATAATAGCTAGAGTTCACGTCGGTGTAGCGAGAATAGAACGCTGACACGGAGAATTGATTAGGACGCTTTCCGCCAAACCAAGGGTCGATGAAGGAGAGAGAATAGTTTTGGTAGTATTTCGCATTACTCTGCACAGACACTTGCAAGGTCTGTCCATCGCCTTGGGGAATGAAGCCTGCACGCTTGTAGCCATTGCGACCAAAGAGATTTTGCATGGAGAAATTGGTGAATTTCACACTTGCACGACCAATTATTCCCGTGGGTCCCCAACCAGCAGAGACTTCTATCTGGTCCCCCCCCTTCGTCACGAGAGGATAGGTGATGTCTACCGTACCCGTATTATCGTCGGGACGGATGTTTTTGAAAATCTCACTTTGGAGCACTTCATTGTCGAATTGCTTTGTAGCTGCCAATTCGCGCACGGAGCGTTGCAAGGCTTCGATGGAGAAGAGATCGCCTGGTTTCGTACGGATTTCGCGACGAATCACGTGATCATACACACGGTCGTTACCTGAGATGCGAACGCGATTGAACGTAGCTTGTTTGCCTTCGCTGATGCGCATTTCAAGGTCGATGCTGTCGCCCTCCACCTTGGTTTCTACAGGATCAAGACGATAGAACACATAACCATTGTTGTAATACTGCTTACCAATCGCATCTTCGTCTTCGCTGAGTCGCTTGTTGAGCAAAGTCTGATTGTAGAGATCGCCTTTTTTGATGCGGAGTTGTTGCATCAAAGCATCAGAAGGATAAACAGTGTTGCCCACCCAAGAGATGTTTCGGATGTAGTATTTCTTGCCTTGATTGAGCTTCAAGTAGACATCCACGTGTGTAGGATCGACCGTCACCACCGAATCGCTGAGCACCAAAGCATCGCGATAGCCCAAACTGTTCATTTTGTCGATGAGAAATCCCTTGTCTTCTTGATACTGCTCGGGACGGAATTTGCGCGATGCAAAGGAAATCCACTTTTTGAAGGTAGAGCGGTCGCTCGTCTTCTTCATAGCGTTTTTCAAAGGAGTCACCAATTCGGGATCTACTCCCGTGATGTGAATCTTACGAATGAGGATTTTGTCATTCTTATTCACATTGATGTCCACAATCATGTGGTTGTCAGCCGTCACATCTTCATGTTGCACCACCTCCACTTCGACATTCTTGTAGCCTTTTTCTTCAAAATACTTTTGAATGCGAAGTTTCGTGCGGTCCACGAGGTTGGGCGTCACCTGATTGCCCACACGCAGTGGCACACGTTGCTCCAATTCTTCGCGCTGTGACTTTTTGAGTCCGTTCCATCGCAAGACAGAGATGCGCGGCTGCGCCGTGAGTTTGAAATGCAGATAGATTTTGTCACCAACAATGCTATCAGCTTCCACTTTCACATTGGAGAAGAGACCTTGCTTCCAATAGTTCTGCACGGCACGCGAAATGTCATCGCCAGGCACGGCATAGGTGCGACCCACTTCTAGGTCGGCGATGTTCACCAATAGATCATTGTCATAGCCTTTAATGCCATCCACCACAAGTCCGCCCAAGACATATTGTCGTGGTTGGAGAGAATAGACGATTTCGGGCTTCGTCTGCGTGCTTTGTGCCGCGACAGCCAGAGGTGCCAGCGACAAGAGCAGACTTAAAAGGGAGGGGTGCAGATATTTCATAAACGGGATACGTTCGGGAGATGGTCTGTTGAGAGATGCCTTGCGTGACATGTGCCACAGCATCGGCAGAAAAGAAAGAGAGGGACTCACTTCAGAGCCTACCTCTGCGAGCAATACTATTCTTCGTGGGAAGTCACCTGCTCAGAAGTTTTGCCAAATCGGCGTTCTCTACTTTGATAATCTGCGATGGCAGCATAGAGATGTTCCGCCGTAAAGTCGGGCCAATAAGTTTCTGTGAAGTAAAGTTCGCTATAAGCGCACTGCCAAAGCAAATAATTGCTCAAACGGAGTTCACCTCCGGTGCGAATCAACAACTCAGGGTCGGGCATAAAGCGCGTGGTGAGCTTGTCTTGGAACGCTTCTTCGGTGATGTCTTCAGCGCGAAGTTCTCCGCGCTGCACTTGCTCTGCCAGTTGTCGTGCTGCCTCGGTGATTTCCCAACGCGAGGAGTAAGACAAAGCGAGCACCATGGTCATGCCGGTGTTGGCAGCCGTGTTTTGCTCACAGCGCGACAAGGCTTCGCACACAAATTCAGGGAGTCGACTTCGATCGCCTATGATTTGCAAGCGCACATTATTCGCCATAAAAAGTTCTTCTTCGAGACTCTCTATAATGAGTGCCATGAGGGCTGCCACTTCATGCGAAGGTCGATTCCAATTCTCCGTAGAGAAGGTGTAGAGTGTGAGATATTTCACTCCCAACTTAGACGCTGCCTCGGTGATGTCTCGCACCGTTTGTGCGCCCTCTTGGTGTCCCATGGAGCGTTCCAGTCC
>JABZGM010000053.1:0-5872 GCA_015259235.1 Alloprevotella sp.
ATAAGGAACGCTAGAAGTGTGACTAAGCCAATGAAGCGTGTCCAAGAGAAACGATGGACTTGCTTGGGCGCAGGCACGCTGGAGGGAGCGGTGTCTTGCTGAGAAGCTGTTTTGTCTACTCGGTTGAAGGATGGAGAGTGAAGGTCTGTGGGCATAATTTGATGATTCATATCGGAGAGTGTTTGGTGGTTCAAGAGCAACAACAAGATAGTTCGCGACACCTAAGACAAGGGTTTGAAAAATACTTGACGAGTGGAGCGAAATACCTATCTTGGCTCTTGATACCACCGCACTCTCGATGTGACAAATGATGACTATTCTACAGCGTTTACTCCTTCAACGGTAGGCAAATTGTTTTGCTCGATAATCAAGACTATCGTTCCTGTGAGTTCGGTGTAGAGGTCTTCGTACTGTGGACTTGCGGCAAAGTCGTCCGTGAGGTTGTAGTTGGCAAAGACGCGTTGCACCGCCTTATTGCGGAGGAGAATGGGAGCGAGTTTCTCAAGTAGTGGACTAGGAAGCTCTGCCTCAAATTCGTTTTCCAAAACAGACACTAGGGTGTCGTACTTTGAGAAATGTAAACCTTCAAAGAGTACATTGCTGGCAATGCTTTCGGCTTCGGGGTGTGAGAAGCCCTGCGCCACAGCATCGCAATAGGCGGTGAGGGCTGCATCGGAACGAGAGGAAACGAGGGTGGCATCGTCCACAAGGTCGGGTTGATGGTCGCGGAGATAGGCTGTGAGTTTCAAACGGAAGTAAGAAAGCTCGGGAGTTGCTTTTGTGTTCATAATAAATATAGAGATTAAAAGTGATACATTCGTGTTTTAGAGTCCCATGGCCTCATTCCTTTTCAAGAGACCTTTTCCACGCCACGGCAGAGCTAAACGTCGCTTCACTCGTTTGCTCTGCTCGTCTGGCTCAAGAAAACGTTAAACTTGTCGAGTTTATCGGCAAGTTCTTCCATGTCATGCTCAATCTTTTTGTTGGTGATGCGTGCATAGATTTGCGTGGTGCGGATGTTGGTATGTCCTAGCATCTTAGAAACGCTCTCCATCGGCACTCCCTTACTGAGTGACATCGTCGCAAACGTGTGACGTGCCAAATGGAAGGTGAGGTTTTTCTTGATACCGCAAATATCGGCAATTTCTTTGAGATACGAATTCGTTTTCTGATTGGTAAGCATTGGAAAGAGTTTACCGTTTCGATAAGTCTTCCCACCATACTTAGCAATGATTGCTTTGGGAATATCCAAAAGAAGGACATTTGTTTCCACACTTGTTTTCTGTCTCTGAGTCATAATCCACTGCTTATCACCAAGGGTAACGATGTGATCGGGAGTGAGGTTGGATACATCTATATAGGCTAGCCCAGTGAAGCAGGAAAAAATGAAAATATCTCTGATTAGCTCTAAACGTGGTATGTTTATCTGTTTATGAGCAATACAGAGAATTTCCTCATCGGTGAGAAATCCTCGATTGACAGGCTCAATATGAAAGCGATGGTTCATAAATGGGTCGTGCAAAAGGACGCCCATCTTCTGACCAAGAAGAGTTATCGTCTTGAAGGTCTTCATCGTTTTGGTGGCTGTATTGGGATTTTGTCCTACTTCGGTGCGAAGATACAAATCAAACTCACGAATCACGACATAGGTTAGCTCTGTCAGTTTGAGATCACTGCGTTTGTATTGTTTTTCAAGAAACTCCGAAAAGTGACGCTTGCATACGTTGTATTTCTGCAATGTAGCTTTGCCCACAGACACACCAACCTGCTTTGCAACATCGCCATTGTGTTTCTCGAAAAGTTGCATCAGCGTATCTATTTCTTCTTTTTTGCCTAGAAACTCAGACTTGATACGCTCAAGAGAAACGACATCCGACATTTCTATTCTGCGAAAAATAGATTGTAGTCCACTTGCGATGTTGTCGAGCTGCAAGTTAGTGTTGAGTGCTTCAGTGGTGCGTCCTTTGATGCGCTCTTTCTCTTTGTCCCATTGAGAGGACTTGACAGAGATGCCAGTGGAGCCGAGCGATAGACGCTCATTGTTGAGGTAGATGCGGAGCATCACGGAGGTCTTCCCCTCCTTGTTTACATAGTTACTTCTAAGGTAGAAGACTACTCTGAAAATTGACTTCATCATTGTCTTTTGGATTTAGTGTAGCCAAACTGAGAGTATTTGTAGCCAAGACTGTCTAAAATTGTAGCCAGAAATGGCGATAAATCACTCTGTAGTCCTGCTACAAAGTTCAACATAATACTTTGAATAGCAGTAATCTACGCGAACTCTAAACGAACTCTCTACTATCTCCTGGCTACAATTTTTATTTTGCAGAAAAAAGTGTAGCCAGATTGTAGCCATAGGAGAGTCTTTTGGGAGTATTTGGGTACTCTCTACATACTCTGGAAGGACAATGATGTATAAAAGAAAAGTATCGTAACTCATTGAAGTTACGATACTTACGTTTTTCTTTGATTTCCTCTGAATTAAGTTTCAGAGTACTTTACGCGGAGAGAGAGGGTCTGCGACCCCTAACGTCTAAAAAGGGTCTGCGACCCTCTAATTTAGTACCAACAAATGCCGCGCTGGTTGGTCATTTCGAGGATCACCTTTGCGCCCGAGAGGATGAGGTCGTAGGTCAAAAAACTCTTTGTGTAAGGTTGTCCGTTGACAGTGACCGACTTGATGTAGCAATTCTGGTCGGAAAGTCCTTCGGCAGTTAGGGTAAACACCTTGCCGTTGGACAACGCAATGCGGCTCTCGCGCCAGAGCGGCGACGTCAGTTCGTAGTGTCCCTGCACAGGATCTACGGGGTAGAACCCCAGGGCAGCAAAGGCATACCATGCCGACATCTGACCGCAGTCCTCATTGCCACACAGCCCATCGGGGCGGTCGGTGTAGAACTTCTGGCACACCTCGCGCGAGAGTTCGGCAGTGCGCCAAGGTTGGCGCGCGGCGTTGTAGAGAAAAATCACATGATGTCCCGGTTCGTTGCCGTGCGCATACTGCCCAATCATGCCCGTGGAGAAGATGGGCAACTCCACGTGCTTCGGAGTTTCGGCAGAGAAAAACTCGTCCAGACGTTGCGCCAAGCCATCCGCACCGCCCATTTTCGCCTTCAGTCCCTCCACATCGTGCTGCACACTCATGAGATATTGATAAGCATTGCTCTCGGTGATGTCCTTCGTATAGGCAAAGGGATCGAAATCCGCCTTGAATGTCCCATCGCTCAGGCGAGGGCGGAAGAAGCCAGTCGCTGTGTCCCACAGGTGAGCATAACTCTGGGCGCGGCGCAGATAGTCGCGATGGAGCGCGCTGTCGCCGATGTGCTTGCCCCACGCTGCGATGGCAGCATCGTCATAAGCATATTCCAGGGTTTTGCTCAAACTCTCTTCGTGCTTGTCGGCAGGCACATAGCCCAACGTGTCGTAGTCGCCCAGCCCGCGATAGCCCCAGCGTTCGGCAGTGGAGCGCAGCAGGCGCGTGAGTTGTTGCGCATCGGCAGGCTTGTAGACTCCGCGCAAGATGGCTTCCACGATGACGGGCACGGAGTGATAACCGATCATCATGTCCGTTTCGCTGGCAAACATGTTCCACACGGGGAGGTGACCTTGGTTTTGCGCTCCGAAGTCAATCATCGACTGCACCATGTCTCTGTTGTCAGCAGGCGCGAGGAGGTTGTAGAGCGGATGGGCAGCGCGGTAGGTGTCCCACAGGGAGAAGGTGCTGTAGTGCTGCCCCTCAGCCAACCGATGCACTTGGCGGTCTGCCCCGAGATAACGGCCATCGACGTCGCTATACAAGGTGGGACAGAGGTGGGCATGATAGAGGGCGGTGTAGAAGATGCGCCGCTGTGCTGCTGTTGCCCCCTCGAGATGCACACGCTCAAGGCGCGATTCCCACAGTGCACGCGCCTCGTGGTGGTAGCGAGCGAAGTCGAAATCCTTCGCCTCAGCGCGATGATTGCCCTTCGCCCCTTGCGCATCCACGCCAGAGAGCGCGGTGGTGAGGACGATTTGGTCGCCAGCCTTCACGCGATAGTGGAGTTTCGCCACATAGCCCTGATGGTGCGCGGGTTCGTCTTTGAGGGGAATGCGCTCAATTGTGATGCTGTCGGCAGGTCGTGAGAGGCGGGTGTAGAAGTAGAGTTGCTGATTGCGCGCCCATCCGTCGGAGTGTCGGTAACCTTGGAGTTCGTCGTTCGCCACCACCTCTATCTGGCTGTCGGTGCATCGGTCCCAGTTCATCGCCTTGTTGAGGTCGAGGGTGATGCAAGCGGAGTCGGAACTTTGGAGGAAGGTATAGCGTTGCACACCCACTCGCGGTGTGGCAGTGAGTTCCACGCGGATGTTGTAGGGTTGGAGCAGCACAGAGTAGTAGCCGGCGTGCGCCTTTTCTTGGTCGTGGCTAAACTTGGCGTGGACACCGAGGGGTGGCTCAGCGGTGAGCACGGGGGCGATGGTGGGCATGAAGGAGATGTCGTACATGTCGCCTGCTCCTGTGCCACTGAGGTGGGTGTGGCTAAATCCGGCAATGGTGCTGTCGGGATAGTAGTAACCGGCGATGCGGTCCCATCCGGGGATGCCGTTGTCGGGACTGAGTTGCACCATGCCGAAAGGGGTTGCCGCACCAGGATAGGTGTTGCCCACCCAGTCTGTGCCGATCATAGGGTCTACCTCATGGCTCAATCTCTTGATGCTCTTGAGGGTTGCATCGGTGGTCTTCGCAGAGGGTTGCAGACTGAGGGCAGATGCGGCTATCGGTTTACTGGATGCGCCTTCTCTCTTGCCTGATGCTTCGGTCATCTTTGCCAAAGGTTTGCAGGCGATGGCGATGCAAGTTATTGCGAGGATGCTTGCGAATAGATAGGTTTTGGACATTAGACGTTAGAGATTAGACGTTAGAGGGTCGCGGACCCGTTTTCGCTCGCCACAAGTGGCTCGGGCTAGCGCGGTTGGGCTAGAAGAACTAGATATTCTAGAAAACACTAGAGAAACTAGAAACTCTAGAAAGACTAAAATACCATCTTTTTCCCTTTGACGATATGGAGTCCGGGTTGTGAGGGCGAGATGCGACGTCCAGAGAGGTCGTAGTGCGGAGCATCGCTGTCGGAGGGAGCGGAAGGAGCGAGGGGCGCGATGGCAGTGGCAGTGCCCACCACCATGGGGAGCTTTTGCATGTCTGCATTGAGGATTTCGTTGGTCTGCGTGTCGATGAGGAGACCGACAATGCGGAGACGACTGGCATTTTGCACACTACCTGGGAGGAAGATGTGAAACGTCTGGCTCACTGGCACACCGCGACGCATCTCTGTGGGGAGCACCCCTTCGCGCTGCGCTCTTTCGCCCACGGGATAGATGGCGCGTGCCACGTCGTTGTAGTAGGTCTGCGCCGGATTGGGTTTGTTTAACCATGCAGAATTTGGGAAAAACTTTCCATATGTCTGACCATAGTTCGCCTGCATGTAAGGTCCCACGTGGTCTTCGATGAGCACATATTGCATGCGGAGCGTGGTGTTGTGATTGTCGAAACCGAGGGTGGTGGTGAGGGTGATGTCGTAGTCGAAAGTGTCGGTCTTCGTCACCTTGGTCTCCACCTTGAAAGGCGTCTTCTTGGGGAGTTGGTAGAGGGCAGCACTCATTTCGTTGTTGAACATGTCGAGACGCTGCTTGCGGTTGAGCCACACTTGGGGGAACCCTTGAAAAGTGAGGAATCGATAGTCCTGCACCTGCATGGGTTCGGACGAATAGGCGCTCTGTGCTTGGTGCACGGCGATGACAACGAAGGGCACACTCTTGACGTCTTTGCGCAGTCGTTCGAGGGCTTCCATGCCGAAGGGGCAAACTCCGCACCATGTGCCGGTTCCTTCCTCAATGA
>JABZGM010000053.1:5882-9361 GCA_015259235.1 Alloprevotella sp.
TGTGCGCGGATAGAGCACATAGTCATTGGGATAGGCGTGCGTTTCTACTGTAGCCGCTGGGGGCGTTGCTGTTGCCAATGGGGACGTTGCTGTTGCCGCTGCACTACTTTGTGCTGCGGCAGTGCCACCCACGATGGCGGCAAATAATAGGGAGAAGATTCTAGACATGAAATTAGAAGTTAGTGGGTCGCGGCCCCTTTTTCGCTCGCCACGGAGTGGCTCGGGCTGGTTAAGCATAAGGGAAAGCAAGCAACTGCTCTCGGTAGTATTCGTATTGTTGCCTGCGGAGTTGAATTTCTAGGGGCAATCCTTCTGAAATGGAGTTGGTCAAGGTGTCGAACTTGTCGAGAATCTCCACTATTCGCTCCTGCTCTGAGAGAGGGGGAAGGGGGAAATCCTTATTTGCATAATTACTAATCCACTGTCTTTTATGGTCACCTACAACCACCTCACTCGGCACAGTGCAAAGCCAATAATAGATATATTTAAGTAGACATACATTCTCATCTTTGGAAGTAATCATCTTCATTGCAGAAGACTTAGCTTTAAAGTCAAAATCCACCCATCGCAGAGCCGTTGTAAAGTCATCAAAAATGATAGTGGGATGTTTTGAAGCTTCATATATACCCTCTGTTTCGTTGGTATATCCTAATATAAAGGTTTTTCCAGCTGTAAGTACAGGAGTTGGATAATCCTCTTTATACTTAGTGTCTTTGACTAAATACGCTGTGGGCTGCTCATAGTCTGCCACCTCCCCAAGTTTTCTGTAAACTACGTTAAACTCACTGGGGGGGGTATAAGAGAAGTTAAGAAGTTGCTCGCGGTAGTAGGCGTATTGCTTCTTGCGAAGTTCCAGCTCCGCTTCCAGCTCCGCTTCCAGCGAAGTGAATTTATCCAATATCTCCACGATACGAGATTGAACGGAAAGAGGAGGGATGGGGATTTCTATACGTGCTAAATCGTTAGCATTGACGCGTCGAACCTTGGTTCCTGTAATATAACTCCGCTTTTGCTTCTGAAATTGTTCAGTTTGAAAGAAGTATGCCACGTACCTTGGGTGCATCGTGTGGTGATAAAAACAAGCGTCATTACTTACAACTACTTCTTCTTGTCCTTCCCAAGCGATTGCTTTACATACATCCTCATCGTTTTCACTTGTGGTGGCTATAATCAAATCCCCCGATTGAGCTTTTCTAGCTCGTGAAGCAAACTCAGGAGATAGAAAACTGATGGTCTTGTCTGCACTAAGATTGTAGCGCGTATAGATTTGCCCATAATGTATGCAGGGGATCCCTTCGTCTGTAAAGTGCTTCTTCTGAAAGGATGTTCCCCTCTGAAATATACCAATCTCCCCTAGCTTTTTCCATTCCACTGGTTGATTATCGAGCAGTTTTTCTAAGTAATTTGCACCTTTCATCGTCATATTTTTCGTTGTTACGCAACTGAAATCCGTGGCTTTCCCTCATGCCACACGAATTGATTGCACTTTTTATGCTTTATGGCAGCGCGCTGCCATGTCGTGCCACTATGCCGAACGGAGGGTTTTGACAATGTCGTCGAGTTCGGTGCGCAAGGTGGTGATGCTAGCTACGACTTCGGTGAGGCGGTTCTCGAGTTGGTCGATGTCGATTTGCTCTCGGGTGTCGCGCGCTTCCACGTAGGTGCTGACGGAGAGATTGTAGTCGGCAGCCACGATGTCTTCAAAGGTGGCGAAGTGCGACACGTGCTTTTCCTCCACCTCCTCGGCAAAGAGGGTGAAAATCTTGTCGAGATGAGCATCGGTGAGGACATTGTTGTTGGTCGCCTTTTGGTAGAAGTCGGCAGAGGAGGCATCGATGAACTGCACGCGGGTGTCGCGCTTGTGCTTGGAGAGCACGAGGATGTTGGTGGCAATGGACGTGCCATAGAACAATCCGCCAGGGAGGGCGATGACGGTCTCCACATAGTTCTGTTCGACGAGGTATTGACGGATTTTCTGTTCCGCACCACCGCGATAGAAGATGCCAGGGAAGCAGACAATGGCTGCGCGACCCTTGGCAGAGAGATAGTCGAGGGCGTGGAGCACAAAGGCAAAGTCGGCATTGTTTTTGGGAGCGAGCACGCCAGCCGGTGCAAAGCGGTCGTCATTGATGAGGGTGGGATCGTCTTTGCCCACCCACTTCACGGAATAGGGAGGGTTGGAGACGATGGCATCGAAGGGGCGATCGCGGCGAAACTCTGGGCGGAGGAGGGTGTCGCCAAGGGCGATGTGAAACTTGTCGTAGTTGATGGCGTGGAGAAACATGTTCATGCGCGCCAAGTTGTAGGTGGTGTGATTGATTTCCTGCCCGAAAAATCCTTCTTCGATGAGATGATTGTCAAATTGCTTCTTGGCTTGGAGCAAGAGCGAACCGCTGCCGCAAGCGGGGTCGTAGATTTTGTTGATGCGCTCTTGTCCGTGGGTGGCGATGCGTGCGAGGAGCTTCGACACCTGTTGGGGGGTGAAAAACTCTCCTCCGGACTTACCGGCACTTTGGGCGTAGTTGCTGATGAGAAACTCGTAGGCATCGCCAAAGAGGTCGATTTCGCTGTCGGCAAAGTTGGAGAGATTGAGACTTGCCACGCCAGTGAGCACGGCAGCTAAGCGACGGTTTTTCTCCTCGACGGTGGTGCCGAGGCGAGTGCTGGTGGTATCGAAGTCGGCAAAAAGCCCTTTGATGGCAGGCTCTGAGGGATGTCCCACTGCCGATGCCTCGATGGCGGCAAAGGCTGCGGCGAGATCGGTGTTAAGGTTGGGATTGGTGTTGGCATGCTCCACGATGTTGGCGAAGAGCTGCGCGGGGCGGATGAAATAGCCCTTGGCGTTGACGATTTCCTCTATGGCTTCTGGGTCGATTTCTGCTTCGGGCATGTGGAGATAGTCGGACGAGCCATCGGGATCGACATACTGCACGAAGTGTTCGCTGATGAAGCGATAGAAGAGGGTGCAGAGGACGTATTGCTTGAAGTCCCATCCATCTACGGCTCCTCGCACGTCGTCGGCGATGCGCCAGATGGCAGCATGGAGTTCGTCGCGTTGTTGGAGGGCACTGATGGGGGTGGTGGGCGTTTGTGACATGAGCTGTGGATGATTTCGCCTGAGACGTAGATGATGATATCACCTGAGACGTAAATAAATTCGCCCTTAATAGAAGCTGCAAGGGAGAAATCAGGGTATATTTACGCGAAAGAAAAGATTTTTTTTGATTTCACCAAATTTTCAAGGGGCATTTTCTCTAAAGTGTGGACAGAAAGGGGGATTTTTTGCGGTGGGTATCTGGCTGGGATGTGGAGGACACTGGGCTGCAAGGGGCTGGGACTGGGGCGGATGTGCCTAAAAAAAACGGTGCTGTTGTGGTCAGCTCGGAAAAATGTTGTAAATTTGCAGGGCAGTTGCGCGGTGTCGTTGGAGGCAAACACGCTGATTTCTCGAAAATAAACTGCTCCCCCTCAAGGGATTG
>JABZGM010000053.1:9371-11612 GCA_015259235.1 Alloprevotella sp.
AAAATAAAACGCTAAATTTGCGGCGCAATAGAAATATACTACACAACGATAATCTCATGATCAAATCTCAGGACATCAAGAAGGGCGTTTGCATCCGCATGGACGGCAAGCTCTACTTCTGCATCGACTTCCTCCACGTGAAGCCCGGTAAGGGTAACACCATCATGCGCACCACTTTGAAGGATGTGGTGAGCGGCCGTGTGCTCGAAAAGCGTTTCAACATCGGTGAATCGCTCGAAGATGTGCGCGTGGAACGTCGTCCTTACCAATATCTCTATCAAGAGGGTGAGGACTTCCTCTTCATGAACCAAGAGACTTTCGACCAAGTGCCCATCGCTCGCGATCTTATCACGGGTGTGGAATACATGAAGGAAGGCGATGTGGTGACGGTGGTGAGCGATGCTTCTACTGAAACTATCCTCTACGCTGAAATGCCTATCAAGGTGGTGCTCAAAATTGACTACACCGAACCTGGTCTCCGCGGCGATACTGCCACCAACACGCTCAAAGATGCTACTCTCGAAACGGGTGCTAAAATCCGCGTGCCTCTCTTCATCGAAACTGGTGAACTCGTGGAAGTGGACACTCGCGATGGCTCTTACCAAAACCGCGTGAAGGCGTAAATTAGACGTTAGAGGGTCTAGAGCTTCTAGTAGTTCTAGGGATTCTAGCTTCTAGCCTCTAAAAACCAACTCCCGATACTTCGCAATGAGGTATCGGGAGTTGTCGTGTTTGGGGAGGGAGGATTACTCAAGCAGATGATCCATGAGCAAGGCGATGCGCTGGCGAATCAAGGCGATGTAGGCGGACTTCATGGCATCGGGAATGAAACTATCGGCGATACACGCTTCCCACTTGGGCAGAACGCGCTGAAAACGCAGGAAGAGATTGCGCGCCACTCGCTGCTGGATGCCGCTACTCTCCATGGCTGCGAGGAAATGCTTGGCAGTAAGTTTGCGTTTCTTGCCACAAAGGGTGAGCGCAAGTTCTTCGGCATCCTCAGGAAGCACGAGTGTGGTGGAGAGTAAATCGTAGGCAGGCGTGAGCTGGTAGTTGCCCACTTCGGGAGCATAGAGAGAATAGTTCTTGAGGTGCATATCGGCATTGCCCACGAGCCAAGAAAAAATCACCTGTTGCCAATAGTTGGTAAGGTCGAGCTTAGGCACTTCGCTATGTTGGGCTATGATTTTAGCCACTTGCTCGTGCGAACCATGGTATTTATACTCGGTAGGACGCTCGGTGAGTTGGCACATATCCTCCATGGGCAACTTGTCTCCGGTGGAAGTGCGGTCGATGCGTCGGGTGATGTAGCAGAGCGCTCCATCGCTGAAGCGCAAAAGTCCGTGGGGCACGGTGTCGATTTTTGCCAACTGGGCAAGGTGCATCGTGAGATCCTCAAGTTCGGGGAGATGGTCAAAGCGTTCTGCCTGGGGTTTGAGAATGTATTGTCCCCAAAGTCCGACAATGGTGAAGCGTTCGGAACTTCGACTCATGCGATCAAGTGCAAGCGAGAGTTTGGGCTGCACTCCTGTGACTGCGGTGTGAGAGCGCACCACTGCATCTGCCAAGGCTTTCACCTCGGTGCTGGTGTAGGGCAAGAGCGGAGGACGATCCGTGCCAAAAAGGCGACGGCTGCAACGCGCATGATAGTCGATTTCTTGTACTCCCAATGGCTGATAACAGTATAAACATCTATCACCATGGTGCGCAGGAGAGGAAGAAGGAGGGATGCTCAGCGATTCATCTCCCTTCTCTGGAAGATGGGGACTGAGCTGCGTGGGCAAAGATTCGCCCTGCTCGGCATGGTCGCTCCGCTTTGTGGCACTACTACCCTTTTCCTCTAAAGGGCGCACACTTACGGCTCCTATGCAATCGCGGCAGCACGTGAGGAGGAGCCCCATACGGTCTTTGACGTTGAGCTTCCAATTACGTTCGGCAACGTCTAACAGCCAACCTTCGGGTATCAATCCATCGAAGAAAGGATGGAGGATGCGATGGGTGTGGGGGGCTGTTTGCAGTGGGAGCGTAAGACTGATGGCTTGTGCATCGGGCTGATGAAGATAGCCTTCATCGTAGACAAAGGAGAACCCTTCGTCACTCTCGGTGAGAATGCCTGCTCTGTGGCTTTTCCAATAGATAACGGCTTGTCGCATGATGATGATGACTTAAAGGGCTTCGCGCTTCATGGGGACAGGTCCACACTCGGTGCCGAAGAGTTCGAAGACTTGATTGACTTTGTCG
>JABZGM010000054.1 GCA_015259235.1 Alloprevotella sp.
GATTTGTATGCCGATCAGTTCCGTAGTTATGTGGAACAGACTTTTTCGTCTTCTCATCAGACAGCTGTTGTGTTCTTTGACGTTAAGGCGGCAAAGCTCGAGAAGATGCGCCAAAAACTTCGTGTCAAAATCGCTGGTCAGAAGATGGGACTCGAGAAAATGGTGGTCAAAGATGTCTATAAAGACCAATTTCAATTCAAAAAAATAGAGGTGGCTGGTAGCAATTAATTGCTATTGCCCCTCGTTTGCTGTAAGGGAATTGCTGTGAAATACTCCTACGCTGTTGCTGAACATCTCTTTATAGTTGAACTTCCTGCAGGAAAGGAAAGCTGGATTGTAGATTTAGTCCAATGCTATGCTCCTTTTCTTGTAAGCACTCAAAACGAAGACAAGGCGTTATTTGAATTGTCTGCGGAGTTGGGAGACGTCGTTACCCCTTCTTCTCCTTATCGGCATGTCGCTAGTGTGCAACCTACGGATTTAGCGTTCGAAGTTTGGCGCAATGAGAAGGGGGATTATGCCATCATCGTTTCAGATGAAGAAGGTACATCTAAGTCCCTCGTATACACTGATGCTTCTTTCCGAAAAGCAAGCGTCGTGATTTCGAGCGACGCTGCAAAACCAAGCGTTCTACTCAACAATGCCATCATGCTTTGTTATGCCTTTGCAGGGGCTTATGAACAAACCCTCCTCGTTCATGCTTCTGTGCCTCAGATTGGAACAACGGCGTTTCTTTTCCAAGGGCTCAGTGGAACAGGAAAAAGTACACACTCTCATTTGTGGAGAACTCATATCCCTCAGGTTGAGTTGCTGAATGATGACAACCCTGTGGTGCGCATAGCTGAAGATGGCAAGGTTTCTGTTTGGGGCACGCCTTGGAGTGGGAAAACTCCTTGTTATCGTAATGTCCGTTGCGACCTAGGTGGGATTTTGCGCTTACAGCAATCCCCTGAGAATAACATTCGTCGTTTACGTCCAGTTGAAGCTTTCGCCTCATTATTAGCTTCCTGCTCGACAATGCTTTGGGATAAATCCTCTTATAATGCGATTTGCTCAACGGTGGAAAGAGTAGTTGGGCTTGTGCCTGCTTACTATCTCCAATGTTTGCCCAATCGTGAAGCCGCTGAGTTGAGTCATCGTTATCTTTGCGCAGAAAATAATGTCTAATGTCGTCCGACAAGTGGAGCAAAATTTGCTCTTTGAAGAGATGCGTAACGTGCTATCTCAAGGTTGTCAAGTACAACTAAGAGTGCGGGGTAGGAGTATGAGACCCATGCTGGAGCACGAACGTGATTCGGTGACGTTGCAACAGGAGCCCGTGCTAAGATATGGTCAAGGTGATGTGGTTTTAGCCTACACTACTGATGCACGCTGGGTATTGCACCGCATCGTTCAATGTGATGATACGCGTTGTGTCTTACAAGGCGATGGGAATGTCGGACAACAAGAACAATGCCTGCGCACTGAGATTCTAGGAAGAGTAGTGTACTTTGAGCGTAAATCTAAGAGGTATGCTGTAAATCAAGTTTTTTGGCGAGTGTATGCAAACTTCTGGCAACGCCTTGTATTGGTGCGTCGTCCTTTGTTGCTCGGATATGAATTGTTGCATCGCTTTGCTGGGTACTGCTCTCATTTTTAAGTAATCATCTGAACATCACAATATACTTCAATGAAGTTCAATCGATCTTTCCAACTGCGTGACGTCTGTGGCGAACACGTATTGCTGGCAACAAGTGCGGAACTCGTAGATTTCAATCGACTTGTGACACTTAATGAAACGGCTTTTGATATCTATCAAGAATTTGCAGATAAGGATTTTCAACTCTCCGATGTGGAGTCCTTCTTACTGCAGCATTACGAAGGAGCAACAGCTGAAGTTGTTGCTGCCGATGTGGCACGTTTGTTCCAAGAATTCCAACAAGAAGGTTTGCTTCTATCTTGACTCTTTCATTCTTACATTTGTAATATCATATTCATCCTATGGCTGAAACCAAATATATCTTTGTCACAGGTGGTGTTGCCTCTTCTCTCGGTAAAGGCATCATTGCTAGTTCTATTGGTAAGCTGCTCCAAGCGCGCGGCTTTAACATCACGATTCAGAAGTTTGATCCTTACATCAACATCGACCCAGGTACGCTCAACCCCTATGAACACGGCGAATGTTATGTCACCGATGATGGGCAAGAAACTGACCTTGACCTCGGTCACTATGAGCGTTTCACAGGCATCAAAACTACGAGCTACAACAACTTCACTACCGGTCGCATCTACCAAAGTGTGATTGACAAAGAACGCCGTGGCGACTATTTGGGCAAAACAATCCAAGTGGTGCCTCACATCACCGACGAAATCAAGCGCGATATGCTTTATCTCGGTAAAAAAGGCGGTTATGATTTTGTCATTACTGAAATCGGTGGAACGATTGGTGACATCGAGAGCTTGCCTTTCGTGGAAGCCATCCGACAACTCAAATGGGAATTGGGAAAGAATGCCGTTTGCATCCACCTCACCTATGTTCCTTATTTGGCTGCTGCAGGAGAACTCAAAACCAAACCTACGCAACACTCAGTGAAGGAGTTGCAGAGCGAAGGTATTCAACCCGACATCTTGGTGCTCCGCACTGAACACGAACTCAATGCTGGACTTTGCAAGAAGGTGGCAAATTTCTGTAATGTGAGTCCCGATGCCGTGTTCCAAAGTCCTGATATGCCCTCCATTTATCAAGTGCCTGTGTGTATGCAAGATCAAGGCATTGACCGCGTGATTCTTGAAAAGTTGGGTATGCCCGTCGGTGAAAAACCAAGTCTTGGCCCTTGGCGCGCCTTCCTCGATCGTCGCAACAATGCCACAGAAGAATTGCACATCGGTTTGGTGGGTAAGTATGATTTGCAAGATGCTTATAAATCTATCATCGAGGCACTTCAACAAGCTGGAGTTTACAATGACCGCAAGGTGCGTTGCCATTTCATCAACTCTGAGAACATCACCAATGAGAATGTGGCTGAGATGCTTCAAGGAATGGCTGGCTATGTGATTTGTCCTGGATTCGGACAGCGTGGCACCGAGGGAAAACTTATTGCAACTCGCTATTGCCGCGAACAAAACTTGCCTACTTTCGGTATCTGCCTCGGTATGCAAATGATGGTAGTAGAGTTTGCCCGCAATGTGTTGGGATATGCTGATGCCAACTCCACCGAACTCAACAGCAAGACGAAGCACAACGTCATAGACATTATGGAAGAGCAGAAGAACATCACCAATATGGGTGGCACAATGCGCCTTGGTGGTTACGAATGCGCGGTGAAAGCTGGATCTCGTTCACGCGAGATTTACGGAAGCGATGTGATTCGCGAACGCCACCGCCATCGTTACGAATTCAACAGCGACTTCCTTGCACAATATGAAGAAAAGGGAATGAAGTGCGTAGGTACTAACCCCGAAAGTGGACTTGTAGAAATTGTGGAAATTCCTACACTTAAATGGTTCATTGGTACGCAGTTCCATCCCGAATACTCTTCCACTGTGCTCGAACCTCATCCGCTCTTCCTCGACTTTGTGAAGACTGCCATTGCTCACCAGAGCGAAGTGGAAGCATAAAGTCTGGCTCGGAATAGCGTAGCAAATTAAAAAGAGTGCGCTGGCTTTGACGTCAGCGCACTTTACTACAAACAGAACCTTTATTCGAGGTACTTTTTCTCGAATTTCAAACAAATTTCAATGGATAGAAATATGTCACTCTCTCCTTTTTCATAGGCATTGCAAGGAAAAAAGTTCACCAAAAATTTGGTGCTTTGCAAAATTTGCCGTACTTTTGCACTCGGTTTTAGGAACAGCCTCTAAGCAATAGATTAGATTTCCTAAGAAACTTGGGTAGTTACCAGAGTGGCCAAATGGGGCAGACTGTAAATCTGCTGGCTTACGCCTTCGGTGGTTCGAATCCATCACTACCCACAAAAGCGAGACTCACTAGTTTTAGTGAGTCTCGCTTTTTGTTATACTTAGCAATCATAAATCGAATATCTCGTTCATATCCCCTATCCAGCCTACCAATCACGAGCCATCTCGACAAACCAACCACAATTTTCCCTCATGCCCAACCAGAGTAATGCCCCTACATATAGTACACCCCAATCCTTCATTGTGACCACAAAGCATAGCATGCGCTATCAGCAACAAATACCCGACTGACTTGCTTTCAAAAAAGATAAGATCTATACAGGAATGCCAGAAAGAAGAGCAGACATATAAACGGAAAGCCCTCAAAAACTCAACTTTTCGCACTCCCTTTTTGTCAAGTCCTTAGAAGTTCGTACTTTTGCACCAATAACGCACTTTTGTGCAATCCAAGGACCTACAATGCGTTGTGAGGACTTTCTCTCAACAAACCAGCGTACAAAGTCAGACGCTGGACTTACACCAACAATACAACAGAGAAGCTCCCTACAACGCAACCAACGAACAACTCTTCCCCTAAAATGGAAAAAAGAAAGATTCAATTCTCGCTTGTCTATCGCGACATGTTTCAGAGTTCTGGTAAGTTTCAACCCCGCAAGGACCAACTAGAACGCATCGCTCCCGTCATCATCAAAATGGGTTGCTTCAGTCGTGTAGAAACCAATGGTGGTGCTTTCGAACAAGTAAACCTTTTGGCAGGTGAGAACCCCAACGAAGCCGTTCGCGCTTTCACAAAGCCTTTCAATGAAGTCGGTATCAAAACGCACATGCTCGACCGCGGTCTTAATGCTCTCCGCATGTTCCCCGTTCCAGCTGACGTGCGCCGATTGATGTATAAGGTGAAGCACGCACAAGGCACCGACATTACTCGCATCTTCTGCGGACTCAATGATGTACGCAACATCATTCCGTCTATTAAATATGCCATTGAAGGTGGAATGACTCCACAGGCAACTCTCTGCATCACCACTTCTCCTATTCACACCGCTGAATACTTTGCTGGTATTGCAGACCAACTCATCGAGGCTGGTGCTCCCGAAATCTGTTTGAAGGACATGGCTGGTATCGGTCAACCCGCAATGTTGGGTCAACTCTGCCGAATGATCAAGGAAAAGCACCCCGAAGTAATCATTGAGTACCACGGTCACACAGGTCCTGGTCTCTCTATGGCTTCTATCTTGGAAGTTTGCCGCAATGGTGCTGACATCATCGACACAGCGATCGAACCTCTCGCATGGGGTAAAGTGCACCCAGATGTGATTTCAGTGCAAAGTATGCTCAAGAACGCTGGTTTTGACGTTCCTGAAATCAACATGGAAGCCTACATGGAAGCTCGTAAACTCACCCAAGAGTTCATCGACGAATGGTTGGGCTATTTCATCAACCCTGGTAATAAGTTGATGTCTTCTCTCCTCCTCGGTTGCGGACTTCCTGGTGGTATGATGGGTTCTATGATGGCAGACCTCACAGGCGTGATGGATGCTATCAACGCAAACCGTCAAAAGAAGGGCGAAGAACCACTTTCTGAAGATGCTTTGCTCGTGAAACTCTTTGACGAAGTGGCTTATGTTTGGCCTCGTGTAGGTTATCCCCCCTTGGTTACTCCCTTCAGTCAATATGTGAAGAACATCGCCTTGATGAACCTTCTCACAGAGTCAATGGACAAGCCACGTTACTCTATGATGGACAACGCCATCTGGGGTATGATTCTCGGTAAGAGCGGTAAACTCCCCGGAGAACTCGCTCCCGAAATCGTGGAATTGGCAAAAGAAAAGGGATACGAATTCAGCACTGAAGACCCACAAGTGAACTATCCCGATGATCTCGAACGTTTCATCAAAGAAATGGAAGAAAACGGTTGGGATCGCGGTCAAGACGACGAAGAATTGTTTGAGTTCGCTATGCACGAAACTCAATACCGCGACTATAAGAGCGGTGCGGCTAAGAAGCGTTTCCTCGCTGACCTCCAAGCAGCTAAAGACAAAGCTAATGCTTCTGGTATGACTCCCGAAGAAGCTGCAGCACTCAAGCACGCTAAGGCAGATGCCATCGTGGCACAAGAAAGCGGTATCGTGCTTTGGGAAATTGGCGGTGACGCAGAAAACGTCAAAGCTATTGAACCATTCATTGGTAAGGAGTATAACGAAGGTGACTTCTTCTGCTACATCGAAAATGGCTTCGGCAAGATTATCGAAATCCCAGCTGCTCTCGGTGGTCGCTTGGTGGAAATCAATGCCAAACAAGGCTCACACGTTCAAAAAGGCGACATCATTGCCTACATCGAACGCTCTAACCGCGCGTAATAGTCCACTACGCAATACAAATATTGAGGCCGCTCCTTGTCTAACAGCGAGGGGCGGTCTCAAACTTTTGTTATGGTCTCCATTACCTTCTTATTTTTATGTTACGCATCCTCTTTGACTATCGACTCACGGGCATGCTAAGCCTCATTATCCTCACTTTCTGCCTCATCACGGTGCCTAAAACCACCTTGTCTCAAGTAGACAATATAGACAAGATTGCACATTTTGTCTTTTTCTTTGGTCTAGCACTTGTAGCATGGTGGGAAAGCGCAGGGAGAAAGGTGCAACATCTCGGATTTTGGATTAGATTTTTGCTCATTGGATGCGCCACCATTGGACTTGGCGGACTTATAGAAGTGTTGCAAGCCACACTCACCACCAACAGAAGTGGCGACTGGCTCGACTTTCTTGCAGATACAGCAGGGGTCTGTTGCGCACAAATCATCGGAGGATTTCTATTTCATCGCGTAAGCTCTTACTTAAACCCCAATCGGTCCTTAGAATGCAATAGTGCTACTCCTTATTGAAAAGATAGCCTAATGACCGATTTGGGTTAACTCAGTAGACTCCCTCATTGGCTCCTCCACTCTCCCTTACTGCACTCCACCACTCCCTTCTCTATGCACTATCTCCACCTTGGCGACCGACAAATTCATTACGTCATCGACCAACCTTCATCCTTGCCTACCTCAGAAGCCCCACTTCCCTTCCAACATTGGCAGTGGGACATTCATTGTGACCAGCCCATTCCCTTATTACTACAGCAAGTGGCAGATTTAGTTCCACGTTCTGCCTACACTCCGCTACACGTAGTCGTAAATGGCATCGCCACCCTCATTCCCATGGTAGACTTCGATGAAGCACATTGTGAAGCACATCTCAACACTGTCCTTCCCCAAAGTGCAGAAAGTCCTAGCCGACGTGCATTCTACGATGTTCTTCCTGCTTCAAATGCCCTGCTAGTTTTTGGGTTGTCAGAAAACATCTGTAGCACATTTGAACGTTTATGGAGTAGCGTCTATTATGTCTCTGCCCAGACTGGCATCTTGCGCCGATTTGCAGCACGCCAAGAACACCCACACGAACAACGCTGTTTTGTTCACCTACGCCCACAAGCCATTGATGTCGCTTGTTGCCAAGGGCAGCAACTTTTAGGTTATAATACCTTCGATGCTACACAGACAGCTGACGTCATTTATTATGCTTGTCAACTAGCCATCACCCTTGGTTGTCCCCCTGCTACAACTCCTTTCTTCCTTTGTGGGGCATCATCACGATGTGAAGCTCTAGCGCAACAGTTGAGTGAATATGTCAAACATATAGAAGTAGCTAATACTCCCGACGAATTTGCGCACCATCCCCTCACCACCCTCCCTCAACTCCCTTTTGAATTTATCACCCATCTGTTAAGTGTATGAGAGTTATAACAGGAAAATACAAAGGCAAACACTTTGAAGTGCCTCGCTCTTTTAAGGCGCGTCCTACCACAGATTTCGCCAAAGAAAACCTCTTTAATGTGCTGCGTGCCTACCTTGACTTTGAAGAAACACGCGCACTCGACCTCTTTGCTGGCACAGGAAGCATCACTCTCGAACTACTCTCTCGCGGTTGCCGCGAAGTAATGAGTGTGGAGCGGGATCGTCAGCACTATGCCTTCATCCAAAGTATGCTTCGCCACCTCGATGACCCTGCAGCCTCTGCCATTTGTGGTGATGCCTTACGTTTCATTTCCAAAGGTTTCAAAGAATTCGACTTCATATTTGCCGATCCTCCCTATGCACTTCGCGAACTCCCTGAGCTTCCAGAGCGCGTAATGTCGAGTAAGCTCCTTGCTCCTGGAGGACTTTTCGTTTTGGAACATGGTAAACACAATGATTTCTCAGACCGCCCCGACTTTTTAGAGCATCGAGCTTATGGGTCTGTCAACTTCTCCTTCTTCAGACGTCCCGAAACGTCTACTGTTTCAGAAGAAAACGAAGCTCCAACCACTCTGGTAGCAGAATAAATTTCTTTTCTCTCCACTTCTCACGCTGCTCATCCCACCATCATGATTGAAGACCTCTTTGCCGAACATATTGCAGCCGAATTCCCTCATGCGCTCACCGAGCAGCAAAAGGAAGCAGCGCGACAAATTGGCGCGTTCCTCGCAGACCCACGTAGCGACCGCGCCTTCATTCTTCGCGGTTATGCAGGAACGGGTAAGACGAGTCTTATATCTGCAGTTGTGCGCGTTTGGAAAAAGCTCAAACGTCCTGTGCTTTTGCTTGCCCCCACTGGACGCGCTGCCAAAGTTTTCTCCCTGCATTCTGGACTTCCAGCTACAACCATCCACAAAGCCATCTATCGTCAACAAACTTTCAAAGGCGAAGACACGGTGTTCGATCGAGGTTGGAACAACGCCAAGGCAGCACTCTTCATTGTCGATGAGTCTTCCATGATAGCCAATCAAGGTGGTGGAAATAGTCAGTTTGGCACAGGGCAACTCCTTGACGATTTAGTACAATTTGTCTATGCAGGAGCAGGATGTCGTCTATTGCTTGTTGGTGACACCGCACAGCTTCCTCCTGTGGGTGAAACAGAGAGTCCCGCTCTCCAACCGCGCATCATGGAACGCTATGGACTCCATGTGCGAAGCTATGAACTTACGGAGGTGATTCGCCAAGCTAAAACTTCGGCAGTGCTCACCAACGCCACGCAACTTCGCAAGTTTATTAGCCATTTAGCAGCACAACAATCTACTTTTGCTACTAGAGCAGCAGCACTTCTAGAGGAAGCCCACAATCTTCCTGCCGAAGCACTCAACGAAAAAGGATTTCCCCTCATCAAAGTAGGGGCAAAGACAGAAGTTAAAATCATTCCAGGCGATGAACTCATAGAATCGCTTGAACAGAGCTACCGTAATTGGGGCACAGACGACACGATTATCGTCACGCGCACTAACAAGCGCGCCAACATCTTTAACAATGGGGTGCGAGCACGCATCCTTGATCGTGAAGAAGTGCTTTGTCGAGGTGACCTCGTCATGGCAGTCCGCAATAATTATCACTGGACAGCACTACTGCAATCTCAACTCCCAGAGGGACAACAACTTCCCATATCCTTTATTGCCAATGGAGACAGTGCAGAAATCGTGCGTTACCACAATGTACATACCATGCACGGGCTCGAATTTGCAGATGTCACCCTCCGGTTTTCGGACTATGAGGAAGTAGAAATCGAATGTCGCGTCATTCTCGACACACTACAAGCCGAAGCTCCAGCACTCACCTCCGACCAACAAGCACAACTCTACGAATCAGTGCTGGCAGATTATGCTCACATTCCTAACCAACGTGAGCGAATGAAAGCTATTCGCCAAGATCCCTACTACAATGCCCTGCAAATCAAATATGCTTATGCCGTGACTTGCCATAAAGCCCAAGGCGGACAATGGCACGAAGTCTATGTAGACCAAGGTTATTTGCCTGAAGACCTCGAACCCCTCTCCTACTTTCGCTGGCTCTACACTGCCTTTACTCGAACTTCTGGAAATCTCTATCTCGTTAATTGGCCCAAAGACCAAACATACTCACAATCATGATTGCAATCTTTTTTAATGTCATCGCTGTCATCGTGGGCAGTGCCATCGGAGCACTTGCCAAACGTGGCATTTCTGAGAAATATATCACAGTGCTCAATACCGCTATGGGACTAGCTGCCCTCGTTCTGGGCATCAATGTGGCGATGTCCAACATGGCGAAGAGCCAACTCCCAGTGCTCTTCATCTTTTGCCTATCATTCGGCGGACTATTAGGCACTATGCTTCGTCTCGACCAGCGTATGGAACATGCCACCAAACGAGTTTCTCGCAATGGAAACTCAAGACTCACCGAGGGTATCACCACTTCAGTACTCTTTTGCTGCGTCGGTACCCTCTCTATGATGGGACCCGTGCTGGCAGCCCTCAAAGGTGACAACACTTATCTCATGACCGCCGCAACACTCAACCTGGTCACCATGATTGTTGTAGCCTCAAGCTATGGCTTTGGAGTGAGTCTTACTGCGCTTGTTGTCTTTGCTTGGCAAGGCGGCATTTATGGTATAGCCAAACTTTCTGCAGGTTTCATTTCCGAAGCTCTGATTTCTGAGGTATCCATTGTGGGCGGTGTACTCATCGCTGCCGCAGGATTAGGCGTGATGCACATCAAAGACTGCAAGACGATCAATCTTTTGCCCGCTCTCTTCATGCCCATGCTCTACTTTTTGGCTAAAAACCTCTTGGGCATGTAGCCAAATTTCAGTATCTTCGCTAAAACATCCTACGTATGACTTTTATTTCCCATCTACATAAGTGCGTGGCTGCAATTTGTTTTGCTGCCACCTCCCTCAGTGTTTCAGCTCAGCCACAAGTGGCACTCAAAGCCCAAGACTTGAAACTGGGTGACATTGCTTGGAACATACCAGCCTTGGCTAAGTTTGAGGTGCAAAACACTGGTAATCAACCTTTGCAAATCCTTGACGTGCGCACCGACTGCGGATGCACCACCGTTAATTGGAGCAAAACCTCCATTGCCCCTGGTGCATCTGCCACTCTTACCGTGAGCTATGATGCCAACACCCTCGGCACGTTTCATAAGAGCATCATCGTCACCACTTCAGCTAGTGCCACGCCCATTCGACTCACCCTCCAAGGCAGAGTACTCCGTGAAGTGGTGGACTACGATAAAGACTTCCCCGTGCGCATCGGTGACGTGCGCCTCTCTACCGACAACATAGAGTTTGACGACGTGAATCGTGGCGAACAGCCCCAAACCACAGTCTATATCTTCAATGCTGGAAAGAAAGATTACAACCCAGAATTGATGCACCTTCCCAAATATCTCTCAGCCTACGCAGAACCAGAAGTAATTCGCCCTGGTAAAATGGGAAAACTCATTGTTACGCTCAACAGCAACGAAGTGCGTAGCTTTGGACTTACGCAAACCAACATCTATCTCTCGCGCTTCTCTGGCGACCGCGTGGGAGCAGACAACGAACTCGGCACGGCAATCACTCTCCTTCCGCACTTCACAGAAGCAGAACTAAATAATCCTGCAGCTCCCAAAGCTGAAATCCCCACCTCCATCAACTTGGGTAGTTTTGGAGACAAACAAGAACTAAAAGGTACACTCTTGCTCACCAACAGCGGAAAGTCGCTCCTCAAAGT
Organism: Alloprevotella sp.; assembly: GCA_015259235.1. Classification (GTDB taxonomy): domain Bacteria; phylum Bacteroidota; class Bacteroidia; order Bacteroidales; family Bacteroidaceae; genus Alloprevotella. Next base: position 11,443 of record JABZGM010000054.1, read on the forward strand.
GAATATGCTTCAAGTGTATAAACGTGGCATCAGTGTTTCTCTGTCTAAAGGCACCTTAAAACCAGGAGCCTCTGCCAAACTGAAAATTAGTGTGTCGCAAAGTTCAGAAGCACAACGCGGAAATCCCCGAATTTTGCTCATTACCAACGACCCGCACCTCCCTAAAATC
>JABZGM010000055.1 GCA_015259235.1 Alloprevotella sp.
AAATGTAGTGGCGCACAACCATAAACCAAAGCACTTTTGCGCACAAAATGCTATTTTTCTATACTCAACAAAAGAAAAACGCAACTAAAACTACCAGAAAAACGCATTTTCGCTTTTAAGATTCCAAATAAAAATGTACTTTTGCGGGTGTAAAAAATGGAAAATAGTCAGAAAATAGACTTGTTTTCTAGTGATTTGTAAAACATTTCATCTCTTTATCAGATAAATCTTATCCTATGAGCTATCTTCTCCCCCTCAACCATTATCATCCGCTCCTAGACATGAGCGAAACGGAACAAGGTATTAAGGTCATTAAAGAGTTTTTTGCCGACAACCTCTCCACTGCGCTGCGCTTGCGTCGCGTCACTGCCCCACTTTTTGTGCTGCGCGGTTTGGGTATCAACGACGATTTGAGCGGAACAGAGCGTGCGGTAAACTTCCCCATTAAGGATTTGGGTGATGCTCGCGCAGAAGTGGTGCATTCGCTGGCAAAATGGAAACGACTAACTCTGGCAGAATATCAGATAGCAGAGGGATATGGCATCTACACTGACATGAATGCCATCCGCGCAGACGAGGAACTGGGCAATCTCCACAGCCTTTATGTGGATCAGTGGGACTGGGAGCGCGTGATTTCACCAGAAAATCGCACTGTCAACTTCTTGAAACAAATCGTTCGCTCCATCTATGCCGCTATGCAACGCACGGAATATCTGGTGTGTGAGCGTTTTCCACAACTCACTCCGCAATTACCTGAGGAGATTTCCTTTATTCATGCCGAAACCCTGCGCCAACGCTATCCTAACATGAGTGCGAAGGAGCGTGAAGACGAAATTACCCGCCAACTTGGCGCAGTATTCATCATCGGCATTGGGGGGAAACTCGGCGATGGCGCACCACACGACATGCGTGCCCCAGACTATGATGACTATTCTACACGCTCCGAAGAGGGACTTCCTGGACTCAATGGTGACCTTCTGGTGTGGAACGAAGTGTTAGGTCGTTCGCTGGAACTTTCCTCCATGGGCATCCGTGTGGACAAGGAGGCTTTGGAACGCCAACTCAAAGAGAGCGGACACGAAGACCGCCGTTCGCTCTATTTCCACCAACGACTGCTCGATGGCAGCCTACCGCTCAGTGTAGGAGGTGGTATTGGTCAAAGTCGACTCTGCATGTACTATCTGCAAAAGGCGCACATCGGTGAAATCCAAGCCTCCATTTGGCCCGAAGAAATGCGACAATCTTGCAAGGAAATGGGCATTCCTTTGATTTAAGCCCAATCGGTCATTAGATCCTGAACAGATTTCATGAGGTTGTTGAGTAGATTGTTTGCCGTTAGTTCGAAGGCGTAGTGGGCTACGGCGAGAACGAACGAAAAACAAGATGCCAACAAGAAAATGAAAGATGACAGGAAGTTATCTTCTCCATAACGTTCTGCACTATAACGGTCTAACGACCGATTTGGGTTTAATATCCTTGGTTTCTAAAAGCAACCACAATAGATGCTAGAAAAAGGGCTGGCACAATGAGACTCTTTCGAGAACTTCATTGCGCCAGCCTATTTTTGTATCGCACTATTCGATGTTGCTATTGAGCACGCTTAGCATGAGCAAGGATATGCTCCACCCTTCCCTTCATGGCAAGGCAAACCGCTAGATGCCGCCTCCGTCTTCAAAGGTGGCGCCGAGGGTGGTTTTGCTCTGCAACATGCGACTGTGTGGAGGCATAGCTTGCGTACACCACACGTTACCTCCAATGATGCTGTCGTGACCGATGGTGATACGCCCCAACACCGTGGCATTACTATAGATAACCACATTGTCTTCAATAATGGGATGACGCGGCACATTCATCAACGACCCGTCTTCTGCCTTGCGGAAACTGCGTGCACCGAGGGTGACGCCTTGATAGAGACGCACATTGCGCCCGATGATACAGGTTTCTCCTATCACCACACCCGTGCCATGATCGATGGCAAAGGCTTCTCCTATCTGCGCACCAGGATGGATGTCGATGCCTGTCTGTGCATGTGCCAATTCGCTGATAATGCGTGGCAAAATGGGCACTTTGGCACGGAGCAAGGCATTAGCCATGCGATAATGTAGGATGGCTTTCACCGAAGGATAGCACAAGATAACCTCCGAAAACGTGGTGGACGAAGGGTCGCCATCGTAAATTGCTGCAACATCTAGTCCTATGAGGCGGCGCAACTCGGGGAGACACTCCATGAAAGCCGTGGTGATTTGGCGCGAACAACAGTCTTCTCCAGCCACCAAAAGGGCTTGTCGCACCTGTTCGAGGAGGATGCGCGAGAGTTTCGACAAGCATTCCACCGTGGGGCGCGAAGTGAAATAACCTGGAAATACCAAGTCACGCAACAACGTCACGGCTTCTTCGAGTTGAGCTGGCACGATGCCGTCAGCTTCTCCCAATGGGATGTGAGGATCGGGCTGAGCAAGCGCTACGGTGAGTTGAGCGATTTGATCGGGATTAAGGAGGGGTTGGAGTGTCATGAAGAGAAAATGCAAAAACACACCTATTTTATAAGGCGTGCATCCTAGATGTTTGCTTATAAACTTGTAAATTTGCGGTAGAGAACTATCGTACCACTGCAAAGTTACGCATAAATCCGCAGATGCCACGAATTTCTCTCCCCAAACTCTCTATTTACTCTCAACACAAAGCCTATGTCTAAAATAGCTTCTTCTGCACTTGCTCTCGTGGGACACACTCCCCTTGTAGAAACTGCACGCGTGGCTGCTGAATTTCAGCTCAAAGCGCGCGTACTTGTCAAATTAGAATCCTTTAATCCCGCAGGTTCGGTGAAAGATCGCACCGCCCTCGCTATGATTGAAGCCGCAGAACGCGAAGGCAAACTCTCCCCAGGTGCCACCATCGTTGAAGCCACGAGCGGAAACACGGGTGTGGGACTCGCCTTTGTCGCTGCCATCAAGGGCTACAAAGCCATCATCGTGATGCCCGAAACCATGAGTATCGAACGCCGGCGCTTGGTGGCTGCCTATGGTGCCGAAGTGGTGCTCACCCCAGGTGCCGAAGGCATGAAAGGAGCCTTGGCAAAAGCCGAAGAGATTCGTCTAAACACCTCAGGCGCGGTCACATTAGGACAATTTGTCAATCCAGCTAATCCACAGGTTCATTTCAACACGACTGGCGTGGAAATCGCCCAAGACACCCAAGGTGAAGTCGACATATTGGTGGCAGGCGTGGGCACAGGTGGCACCGTGAGTGGCGCTGGTTTCTACCTAAAAACGCAAAAGTCATCCATTCGCATCGTGGCAGTAGAACCCGCAGACTCGCCCGTGCTCAGTGGTGGTCAAGCAGGTGCCCACAAGATTCAAGGCATTGGCGCAGGCTTCATCCCCGAAACTTACAATCCAGCTGTGGTGGACGAAGTGATGCAAGTCACCAACGAAGAGGCGTACGAAGCCGCTCGCTTGCTTGGACGAAAAGAAGGCATCCTCTGCGGAGTGTCGTCGGGTGCTGCTTTTCATGCCGCAATCTCCTTGGCACAAAAGCCAGAAAACGAAGGAAAAACCATCGTTGCCATCCTCCCCGACACAGGAGAACGCTACCTCTCGACCCCTCTGTTTGGAGAATAAGTCCTACACATTCCAGACCGCGTGAGCACTTTGGTACAACTCTACTCAATGAGGATGTGATCATTTCCTTTTTAGCCGTTGCACCTTCCATTCTCCAGCGATGCACTCCCCCAAATGCCCTCAGCAGGTCAGTCATTTAGGGACAGCTCACGCACAAAAGACTCAAATTCGCCCTACTTCCCCCTAAAGAAGTGGGGCGAATTTGTTGTTCCTAAGTAGTGATTTCACCGATACCACGGGTGGAATGTGCTAAATATCCGACACAAACAAGACTATTCTACCAGAAATGAGGGCTATTCCCCCGAAAATGATTAACTTTGCCAGGCAACATCATTTCAAACGATGCTACATACTACTATGATTTCTCGAAACCATTGGGCACGACTCGTCTGGATGCTCATGCTACTCTTCACAGTGGCGTGGGGCAGTGGTGCGTGCTTATCGGTCAACGCAGCAACAAAACGTCCCTTCGTGCTCGTCATTGACGCTGGACACGGCGGAAAAGATGCCGGAGCAGTGGGACAGCTCACCAAAGAAAAAGACATCAACCTCAATGTGGCTCTGGCACTCGGCAGACTGGTCGAACAAAACTGCCCTAACGTCAAGGTGATTTACACCCGAAAGACCGACGTTTTTGTCACCCTTCAAGGACGCGCAGATATTGCCAACCGCAACAAAGCGGATCTCTTTATCTCGGTACACACCAATTCGTCACCAGTGGGAAAAGCAGCTCCGATGGGGGCAGAAACTTACACCCTGGGTATGCACCGCGCAGCGGACAACCTCGAAGTGGCAAAGCGAGAAAACAGTGTCATCACCCAAGAAAGCAACTACAAACAGACTTATCACAACTTCGATCCTCGCAAGTCGGAGAGCTATATCATCTTCGAATTTATGCAAGATCGCAATATGCAGCAGAGTGTCGACCTTGCGCGTGCCATCCAGCGGAACTACACCTCCTCAGGTCGCCACAATAAAGGGGTGCACCAAGCTGGTTTTCTCGTGCTCCGTGCCACCTCCATGCCTTCGGTACTCACCGAATTAGGCTTCATTTCCAACACCGAAGAGGAAAAATTCCTACACTCTCGCCAAGGAGTAGAAACTTTGGCACGCGCCATCTTCGAAGGGTTTAAGGCTTATCGTCAAAAGCATCATGCCGAAAACGTGCTTTCTCCCGAAAATACGAACGATGAAGACGAAGTCCAACCTTTGGTAGCTGAAAATGCTCCCACTACTGAACCCTTGTCTCCACGAGATGCCGTGCGCAACTCTATGACTGTGCCCCAACCCGTGGATATCTCCACACTCAAAGCCGAGGTGGTACCCGTGCCCACGCGCCCTTTTGGGCAACCGGCAACTCCAGTGGAGAAAACGCATGGAGAGACTGCTAAGGTTATCTCCTTGCCCGAACTTCCCCCTGCAGTTGCCACAGCAAATTCTGTCACGACCACAGCGACAGTTCACCAAGATTCTCTGGTGCCCATGCTACCAGTGGAAGTGACCACCCCACAACTCGACACCACCGCACCCCTAGTGGCAGAACAGACGTCCCAAACGATCAACGCCCTCGTGCTTCCCCCCACCCAGAAGCTCCCCCAAACTGCAACGACAACCACTAAAGCAGTGGATGTGCTTACGGTCGAGACATCTCAGGACCACAAAATAATGCCCAAAGAGGTCAACATGGTCGAGACAACGGTCAAAACTGTGAAGCATGATGTCAACGCCACAAAACAGGAGGTCAGAGTAGTTCAACAAGAAGCGAAAGCAACTTCCAAGGAACTAAAGGTGGTAGCTCAAGAGGCAAAGAGAACTCAACCTGAAGTTAAGGCGCAGAAGCAAGAAACTAAGGCTGAAAAACAAGAATCTAAGACAACCACAAAGGAAACGAAGGAAAAGCAGAAAAAAGAAACGCAGACGACTCCCAAAGTTCCTGAAAAATCTAATAACGCACGTCCTGTATTTAAAGTACAACTCTTCACCATCGACCGCGCACTTCGCAGTGACGACCGACATTTCAAAGGACTTTCGCCCGTAGAATACTACGAAGAAGATGGGCGCTACAAATATACCTACGGTGCAACCACAAGCTATGAAGAAGCCAAACGGCTGCAAAAAGAAATAGCAGACCGATTTCCCGAAACCTTTGTCGTTGCATTCCTCAATCATCAACGCACAGAACTTGCCGAAGCAATAAAGCTCTCTAAGCCCACGCCAAATGGCAAAAACTAAACCTCACCACATGTTCAAGATTACTCGCGAAATTAAAATTGCTCTCACCACTATCGCTGCGGGCATCTTGCTCTTTGTAGGCATCAACTTCCTCAAAGGCATCAATATTTTCGAGTCAAGCAATTCCTACTATGTCAAGTTTAAGGACATCAAAGGGCTTGCTGTCTCCAATGCCGTTTATGCTAACGGCTATCCTGTGGGCATCGTCCGCGACATCAACTATAATTATAGTGACAACAATGGCGTGGTCGTGCGCATCGAGTTGGACAAAAATATGAAGGTGCCCCAAGGTACGACAGCGGAACTCGAAGTTGCCCTCATGGGCGGTGTGACAATGAACCTCCTCCTTGGCGCTAATCCAACAGCCGTGGTTGCACCTTTCGACACCATCTCCGGCGGACTCCACCAAGGTGCCATGGAACAAGCTGGCGCGATGCTGCCACAAGTGCAACAGATGTTGCCCAAGGTGGACAGTCTCCTTACCAACCTCAATCGTCTAACGGCGGCGGCAGAGCTCCAACAAACGATTGTCAATGCTGCGCAAATCACGGAGCACCTCAAGCACACCACTGCACGTTTGGATGGACTCATGGCGAAGGATGTGCCCATGATGATGGCAAACCTCAACCACACTGCTGCCAATGCTGCCACTTTGAGTGGAAAATTGGCAAAGGTTGATGTGGACAGTACGATGCAAAATGTCAATGGTACGCTCAACGATGTGCGCCAAATGACAGGACAACTCACCAACGTGATGAGCGACATGCAGCAAAAGCTCAATTCTAAAAACAACACTCTCGGGGCATTCCTCCACGATCGCACCCTCTATGACCACCTTACCCGCACGGTGACCAACGCTGACTCTCTTCTCTATGATGTGAGAAAGTCGCCTAAACGATACGTCCACTTCTCCATCTTCGGACGCAAGTAAAAACCTCCAGGTAGAGCCTTTGAGCTCAGCTCACTCTCAATTCTACCCATGCGGCAACGCTGGTTGCGCTCTCCACACTTTTTTGCGAGGAGTAACGTCCAAAACAATCATCCCACCTCAAGCAATCGTCTTGAGGTGGGATGATTTTATGCGTATCTAAGCAGCGTCTCAGGATTCCCTAAGCGGGAGTACCGCTGATGATTCCATCACACACGCTAAAACGTGTAAGAGACAACGGGCTAGTCTTGGGGAAATCCAAGTTGTTCCACGAACTGAGCGATAAAATCGACAGTCCCTTCTATGCCTAAAAGGGAAGAATTCACGCAGAGATCATAGGTATCTGCTGCGCCCCATGTGCCTGAAGAATAGAAATTGTAGTAGGTGGCACGCTCTTCATCGGCTTCTTCGATGATACTCTGTGCCGCTTTGGGCAAAACATTGCGACGCTGCGCCACACGACGTATGCGATCATCGAGGTTGGCAGTGATGAAAATGTTCACATGACGAGGATGCTCACGCAATATATAGTCAGCCACTCGCCCAATGAAGACACTAGAACGCTCAGAAGCAAGACGCTGCATGACGCGACTTTGGATAATAAAGAGATTTTCTTCGGAGAGTTGGTTCTCATAGAAGTCGCCACCACCTCCGAAAAAAGGTTGTACCACATGGAAAATGCTACGGAAGAGACCTTTCTTCTCATCGCTTCGTTCAAAGAGTCCTTGACGAAGTCCACTCTCTTGGGCAGCTAAGGAGAGGATTTCCTTGTCGTAATAAGCAATATTGAAACGCTCGGCAAGGCGTTTACCAATTTCACGGCCTCCACTACCAAGTTGGCGACCAATGTTGATGACGAAAGGGGTAGACATTATAGATACAGCAATTAGAAGTTATACATGATTCGATAAAACATTCTGGCATTCCACAAAATGGGGCAGACCATCCATAGAAATTATAGCCAAACGACGGCAAGGAGATCAGAGGCGCTCAGCACTTTTTTGGCGCAATTTGCGAATTTGTGCCACAAGCATCACCGCAGAAATCAAAGCTGCTACACCATCTGCCGCAGGAAGTGAATACCATACTCCGTCGATGGGTGCAGCTCCAGAAAGGAAATTGGGTAAAATGCGAGGCAAAGTGAGCACCAGAGGTATGAGGAATATGAGTTGGCGCGTGAGCGAGAGGAAAATACTCTTTGCTGGAGATCCAATGCTCTGAAAGAAGGCAGAGGAAACAATCTGCATCCCTATCACGGGCCAAAAGAGACTCACCACACGTAGCCCATGTTCTCCCGCCGCAGCGAGTTCGGGAGCATCTTTCACGAATAGTCCTACCAACGCTCCGGGGAAAAGATGGCTGGCTGCAAAACTTAGGGTGGTGACCACCGTGGCAGCCACGAGGGTGTATTTGACCACACTGTCCAAACGATGAAACTTCTGTGCCCCAAAGTTGTAGCCTGCAATAGGCAGCATGCCTTGGTCGAGTCCCATCACCACAAAAGCCATGAACATGGCTAGGCGATTGACGATGCCGTACGCACCAACAGCGGTGTCCCCTCCATATTCTGCCATAGAGCGCATGATGGTGATGGCAACAAGGCTCGTGGTGGTGTTGATGAGAAATTGGGGAAGTCCGATGGTGAGTACCTCTTTCATGATGCGCACTTGCGGACGAAGGTAGCGACGCAATAGACCCACAGGACTATCCTTCCTACTAAAGAGCCAGAATTGCCAACACAGGGCGCACATCTGCGCAATGAGAGTGCTCCACGCTGCCCCTGCAATGCCCCACCCTAGTCGCACCACAAAGAGATAAGCCAAGACGATATTTATCGCCACCGTGCCGATGTTGGCATACATGGCATAGATTGGGCGACTTGTCGAACGCAGTTGCGCATTTAAGCCATAATACATGTGCGTGAACGCATTACCAAAGAGCAATATCTGCATGTAGGCTCGCGCATAAGGCAGGGTGCGATCGGAAGCTCCAAATAGTCGGAGGATGGCATCGAGATTCAGCTCCAACACCAAGCCGAGTGTAAGTCCAATCACCACATTGAGCACAATGACATTGCCCAAGATGGCATGCGCCGCTTTGTAGTCTTTCTGTCCCAGACGGATGCTCATGAGCGTAGACCCACCGATGCCGACCATCGCACCGAAAGCAGCAGAAATCGCCATGAGCGGATTGGTCAGTGCCAACCCCGAGATGGCATCCGCTCCCACTGCTTGTCCGATGAAGATGCCGTCGATGATGTTGTAGAGCGACGACACCACCATGGCAATAATAGCAGGGAGCGAATATTGCACCAAGAGTTTAGGAATGGACTTTTCGCCAAGTGCATTGAATTTATTGGAAGTATCTTGAGGAGTCTGTGAGGTCATAAAAGGAAAGATGCGTGGGGCTGGAATACAAATACCAATCACTATACGATATGTCGCACAGCTGTAGTAGACCACCATCAAATGGTTACTGCAAAAGTACGATATTTTTTGAGGGTTTTCCGATTGTTCACCCCAAAATCATGCCTCTTTTGCCCAAATAGTGGGAGAAGTGCATCATTTAGTGTACAATCTAGAGTAAGGGTTATGCTTTTTCTCGGATTTTCTTCGCACTACCGCGAAAGAATGTGTAACTTTGACCTATGGAAACACGGCTCAACATGCCCTGCATGAGCCGCACAACTTGTAGACACCTCTGACAATTCTTCTAAATTCGACTCCAAAACATGAAAGAAGCTACAGGAAAACTCGGTGTAATGATCGTAGGTCTTGGCGCCGTTAGTACTACGTTTATAGCCGGTGTGCTCTCTGCTCGCAAAGGACTCACCAAACCTGTGGGCGCACTCACCCAATATGATAAAATCCGCGTCGGCACAGGCGAAGCCAAGCGCTACCTCTCTTATCCAGAAATCCTCTCACTCCCTTCACTCAACGACCTGGAGTTTGCCGCGTGGGACGTATATCCCGACAATGCTTTTGAGAGTGCTGTCAATGCCGATGTGCTCCGTGCCAAAGATCTTTTGCCCCTTCAGGCAGAACTGGAGGTGATTCGTCCACTACGTGCGGCTTTCGACCGCCACTATGCCCAACGTCTAGACGGCACCAACGTGTTGCCCGAAATGACGCGATGGGAAATGGTGGAACACCTGCGCCAAGACATCCGCCAATTTAAGGCTGAGCGCGGTGTGGATCGCGTGGTGGTGCTGTGGGCTGCTTCTACCGAAATCTATGTACCTGTGGACAAGGTGCACGAATCTGTGGCTTCACTCGAAGCTGCCATGCGTGCCGATGATCGCCAACATGTGGCTCCTTCCATGTGCTATGCCTATGCTGCCCTCATGGAAGGCGCACCTTTCGTCATGGGGGCGCCCAATACCACCGTGGACATCCCGGCTATGTGGCAACTTGCCGAACAACAACATGTGCCCATCGCTGGTAAGGACTTCAAAACGGGACAAACCCTCGTGAAGAGTGGCTTCTCCCCCATCCTCAGCACGCGCTGTCTGGGACTGGACGGGTGGTTTTCTACTAACATCTTGGGCAACCGCGATGGCCTTGTCTTGGACGAACCCGAAAATTTCAAGACGAAAGAGGTGTCTAAACTCTCTACCCTCGAAACCATTCTTCGTCCCGAAGCTCAACCCGACCTCTATGGCGACTACTATCACAAGGTGCGCATCAACTACTATCCCCCACGTGGAGACGACAAAGAAGGCTGGGACAACATCGACATCTTCGGATGGATGGGCTATCCCATGCAGGTGAAAATCAATTTTCTCTGTCGCGACTCCATCCTTGCCGCACCACTCTGCCTCGACTTGGTGTTGCTCATCGATGCCGCTGCGCGCGATGGTCGCTACGGCACGCAGCGATTCTTGAGTTTCTACCTCAAAAGCCCTCAACACAACTATACCGCGGGAGAAGAACCAGAGAACAATCTCTATCGCCAATACGTGCATCTCAAGAATGCTATCCGCGAAATGGGCGGCTATCCAGCGGATGAACTCGTGGACTGATAAACTCTTATATTGACACATCAGACATTTACAGAAAGTCAACAGACAATCCTATGACTCTCTGCGCTTTACTCTCAACCCCCAATCGGTCATTAGACCGTTATAGTGCAATTCATTATAGAGAAGATAACTTCTTGTCCTCTTTCATTCCTCTTGTTGGCTCTTGTTTCTCGTTTGTTCTCGACGTGGCACGCTACACCAAAGGCGAATGAGAAACAATCTACTCAACGATGGAATGAAATCTGGTCAGGATCTAATGACCGATTGGGGTTTTAAGGAATTCCTTTGCGATTTTGAAAATATGTTGGGTTGGCTCTTGCCGTGAAAGTAGATGAGTAGGGGAGGGGCTCGCCCTATGCAGAGTGTGTAGCGTTGATGATGCCCCCTATCAGTATATGGGAGGATAAGTGCCCAAAGTGAGAAAAAATCGCAGAAAACTGCACTTTTTTCTTTAGTAATAGGCTGTTTTGTTATGTGCAGTTGTCAATATTTGATTTTTGATTGCTTTCTTTCTTAGTTCTCGATGGGATTTGACTTTAGCGGAAGTGGCAGTTTGAGATTGTTATTTGAGGTTGTTGGCGTGTATTGATCAGAAAAGGGCGATGATGCCTCTTGGTCTTGAGCAGTTTGCTCGTACGCGCGTGACGCGCGCGCGCATTCCCTGGAAT
>JABZGM010000056.1 GCA_015259235.1 Alloprevotella sp.
GTCCAAGGTGATGCGCCGCCTCAACCTCGACGAAGTGACACTGGCTGCTGCTATAGGCCGATTGGCCCTAGACGGTATGCTCACCGTGGGTGAACAGTTTACCCTCACCGCAAAAGGTAGAGAAGCGGGACTGAAATTGATCCGCGCTCACCGCATCTACGAACAATATCTTGCGGAACACTCTGGATATGCCCCGACAGAGTGGCACCAACGTGCGCACCGCATGGAGCACCACATCAGTAAGGATGAACAAGAACGCTATGTTTCGCTCTTGGGCAACCCACTCTATGACCCCCATGGCGATCCCATCCCCACGGACTCTTTGGCGATGGCGCCTGCACGTCACACTGCGCAGTCGCCCCTTCCCAACACCTATTGGCGCATTGCCCACGTGGAAGATGATGATGCAGACATCTTCCAACGCATTCTACAGACGGGATTGGCGAAAGATGCGGTGATTCATGTGCTCTCAATCAACGGGAAGCGTTTCTCCTTCCGCTATGAAGGCGAAACTTTCCAGCTACCCACCAAGACTCTGGGAGCTCTCGACTTGATTCCCCTCACAGCTGATGAAGCGCATGCCGAATGGCCAGTGGAAACCTTTCGTCTACACCACCTTGGCTCTCACGAGAAAGCCCGTATCGTCGGACTCTCTCCTGCTTGTCGTGGGGCTCTGCGCCGTCGCCTCTTAGACTTAGGATTTGTGCGTGGCAGTCGAGTGGCAGTGGCTATGCACAGTCCGATGGGCAACCCCACGGCTTATGTGGTGCGCGGCACTACGATTGCGCTACGCCAAGACCAAGCGCGCTACATCCTCGCCGTGCCTAACTAAATATCTAGAAGAACTAGAAATACTAGAAGTTCTAGGAATACTAGAAGAACTAGAAAATCTAGGATGTCTAGGGCATCTAGAACCTCTAGAAAAACTAGAAAACTACCAAGAACGCTGATGCAAAAAAATAAAGAACTTCCTCCTCACTGTGCTGTCTGTCCGCAAGCCACGCTCCACACCTTGGTGCGAAAAGGCGAAACGGAGCATGGCGAAGCACAACACGTCATTGCTCTCGCTGGAAATCCTAACACCGGCAAGAGCACCGTGTTCAATGCACTCACAGGATTGAAGCAACACACGGGCAACTGGCCCGGAAAAACAGTGGGCAAGGCAGAAGGTTTCTTCGACTATGAAGGAGAAACTTACCGCATTGTCGACTTGCCGGGTACGTACTCTCTCTCCTCCACTTCGGAAGACGAAGAGATCGCACGCGATTTCATCCTCTTCGGACAACCTGATGTGACGGTGATGGTGGCAGATGCCACACGACTGGAGCGCAACATGAATATGATTCTCCAAGTGCTCCAAATCACCGACCGCGCTGTGCTCTGCGTGAACCTGATTGACGAAGCCAGACGCAACAAAATTGAGCTGAATCTCAAAGCTCTTTCTCGCAGATTGGGTATTCCCGTGGTGGGAGCGTCTGCACGCTCTGGACAGGGGTTGGCAGAACTACTTCTTGCCATCAAAGAAGTGGTGGATGGTAAGTTTGTGTGCCGTCCTTATCGCAATTTTTCGCTTCCTAAAGACACGAAAGAGAAGGTAGCACGCCTCACTACTGCCATCGAAGCGCAACATCCTCATCTGAACAATGCGGAGTGGATTGCGTTTCGACTCATTGAGCGCGATCCGAGTGTGCAAGAACAGTTTGCCACTCCACAACTGACTGAGCTTGCCGAAGAGATTCACCTGCAAATTGGTCACAACTTTCACGACCAGTGGATGGAAGACATCTACATTCAAGCAGAACGCATCTGTTCGGAGGTGGTGTCCCAACCTGGAGAAGGCGGACAGTTGCCACTCGACGTGAAGTTGGATCGCATTCTCACCCATCGCTTTTGGGGTTTCCCCATCATGATAGCCTTGTTGAGTGGGGTGTTTTGGCTCACCATTGTGGGAGCAAACTACCCTTCTTCATGGCTCGATTCGCTTCTCGTGGGCTGGGGGCATCCCTTCTTGCGACATCTGTTTGAAATGGCTGGTTCTCCAGAATGGCTCACAGGTTTTGTGGTGGATGGAGTCTACCTTTCCATGGCTTGGGTGGTGTCGGTGATGCTGCCGCCGATGGCGATTTTCTTCCCCCTTTTCACCCTCTTAGAAGACTTTGGTTATCTACCGCGCGTGGCATTCAATCTCGATGAACTTTTTCGCCGCTCTGGTGCACACGGCAAACAAGCACTGACGATGAGCATGGGCTTCGGGTGTAACGCTGCTGGAGTGGTGTCTGCACGTATCATTGACAGTAACCGCGAACGACTCATTGCCATTATCACCAACAATTTCTCGCTCTGCAACGGACGCTGGCCGACGCAAATACTTTTGGCGACGTTGTTTGTGGGCGCAGCCGTTCCCAAAGAATATAGCAGCGTTGTGGCGATTGCAGCCGTGATGTTTGTGGTGCTGCTCGGCGTGTTGTTTATGTTCGGCAGTTCGTGGTTGTTGTCGCGCACCGTGTTGCGCGGTGAGGTTTCGACCTTCCACCTAGAACTTCCCCCTTATCGTCCGCCTCAATTTTGGCAAACGCTCTACACATCGGTCATCGATCGCACGCTCATTGTGCTATGGCGCGCCGTTGTGTTTGCAGCTCCGGCTGGCGGTGTGATTTGGCTGTGCTGTAACATCACATTGGGTGGCGAAAGTATAGCTCAACATCTCATTTCCTGGCTTGAAATGCCGGGTTGGTTGATGGGACTCAATGGCATTATCCTCTTGGCATATATTCTCGCCATTCCTGCGAATGAGATTGTGATGCCGACCGTCTTGATGCTCACCGTGCTGGTGCTCGGACAAGATGGGGCAAGCGCAGGCGTGCTGATGAAAGGCGGAGATACTGAAACCTATCGCATTCTCCACGCTGGCGGATGGACGCTGCTGACTGCGGTGAACCTCATGCTATTCTGTTTGCTACACCACCCTTGTAGTACGACGATTTACACCATCTATAAGGAGACCCGCAGCGTGCGCTGGACAGCACTCTCCGTAGTGCTCCCCATTGCGCTCGGTATTTTGGTGACCGTGCTTGTAGCCGCTGTGTGGCGCGCTGTGGGAGGGATGTAATGCTCTCCTTTGTCGCAGGAAAAACGCTTATACAGAGTGTCTTTATAATCTCAACTGAGTATTGTTACAATCTCTCAAACTGAGTATTGTTACAAAAGAAGCTCGTGTCAATCTTTAGGGATTGACACGAGCTTTTATCATGTACAGAGTGTAGTTGCTCTATAAAACCTCACGAGCATCATTCAGTGATGCGGAAGGAGAACCACACTCAGTCCGTCGGATGCTTAGTATTGTTGCAACACTTGGATGCGCTGTCCATTGACAATGTAGATTCCAGCAGGAAGTCCGAGCGTACTGCCATCGGTGCGGCGCACACGTCCTTGCAAATCGTAGACCTTGCCTTGTTGCTGTTGAGATTGCTGCACCAACTTACGGAGGGAAGTGAGTGTTGTAGTCGCATGGTCATCGACAACGGCTTGGATTTGGTAAATTTGTGGAACGTTCTTACCTTCCCACTGCACGATCAACTGCGTAGCCTTGGGATGATTCGCCAAATCTACTTGTGTCACACCAGTGCTGAGGGGAGCTAGTGCGATGGTGTTGCCATTTTCCACAATGGAAAGTTGTGGAGCTGCACCTTCCCAACTTGCGGCATCCCAATAGATCGAGAGGGATTTAGGACGGAAGAAGTCATCGATTTTGTAGTTCACTTGGTTGCCACTCACATTTTTCAAAGGTGTGCGACCCTGTCCATCCACCAACTGTGGTTGACCATTCTGCTGGTTGTCCACTACAGCAGGGGCGAATTGCTGCGCAAAGTACTGAGTATTCACTAAGATTTCAGAAAGACGGAGCCATTTGTTGGTAATGGGTTGCGTCACCACCAAACGAACATACTTTGCGGAGATGGGATGCTTAGCCACAAAATCCACCGCATAGAGGTCTTCGTCCAACTTCTGTCGGCGTGCTGGGCTACTCTGTGTGCTAGAAGTGCCTTTCACCACCAAGGATTGCCATTTCTTACCATCGGCACTTACTTCTATCTTACCACTTTTGAGTTCGTCACCATTGGTGGCTTTGAAGCAAATGCGCACATCTTGCACTTCCACTGCCTTAGTGAGCGTGACCATGTAGGTGTCGCCATAGGCTTGGTTCTTCTTTCCAGCAAAGAAGGTGTGGATGTCGCCGTCAATCAGTGCAGCTTTGCCCTTTTTACTACCATCTCCCACAACTTCCGTAGGCGCAGTGACGTCCTTCAACAGCGTGTGTTGTGGCAGTTTCAGCGAGAAATTCTGTTCTCCGAGCTGAAGCGTTTGAGGAGTTTCCGAATTGTTGTAGAAAGCCACGTGCTTCACAAACATTTCTTTGGGGAGAATTGCCGATTGCAAACGTGTCCAATTCACCCCATCTTCGCTCACCTGCACACTCCACTGCTGGAGCAAATTCGCATCAATGTGCATTTCTGCAGGACGAAAAGCCGTAGCAAAACTCATCGCTACATAGCCTTTAGGTTGGAGCGTCTGTTGATTCACCACGAGATAAGCGTGTTGCGCATCGAGATGTCCCTTTGCCGTCACAGTGGAAGCACTGGTTTTCACCTCAAAAGGCAACTTCTCTCCGAAAGGATGATTACCCAATGCCGTATTTTGCAACACTCCCAAGAAGGGGAAGAAGGATTTGTGCGAACAATTCGCTTGTCGGTGCGACACATTCACGTCATGTCCCAGTCCTTCCAGTGCGGCAGCATCAAAACGCTTGTCCGTTTCGAGAGAAGCATAGTTTTTCGCGCCTTGCACAAAAGACGCCCAACCATCATTCACGGACGATTGCTTTTGTACTTCCACAAACTGCTGCGCAGCAGTCACCATCGTTTGCAATTTCAGCACCCATGGTTCAATCTCCTTGTAGAGCAACTGCTCGTCTTCGTTAGCCGAAGTCTTGCATTGCGCCACCACCTCAATGTTTTGTTGCAAGTGGGTGAGCAACTTCTCAAAAGCAGCGCGGTTGCCGTTTTTATATTGCTCCACCGCCTTCGCCATATCCTCGTGATCGTTCCAACGGAGATAGGGAGAAAGGGCTTGGTAAGCCTCACGCAGCACAGTGTTTTCGGGGAAAGCATACTTAAATGCCTTTTTCCACGACGTCATATTGTCGAACTTGGCATTGTTCCACGCATAGTCTGCCACAGAGAAGAGTGCGATGCGCGACACCATGCCTTGTTGCATGGGATTGGACACCACTCCAAGACCATTCTTCAGTTCCTTCTGCAAACGCGCGTTATTATCAACAGCGCGCATCTCCATGAAGTTGGTGTACATGTCGGAGGTGTAAATCTGTTCGTCCGCGTTGTCATTGCAAGGATAGTTCCACCACCAAGCCACAGGGCGACCAAGTTCCGTGTGCATCGTTGCCAAATCGCGGCTATTGGGCACAGTCCACACGCCCCATCCTGTGGTGTAGATGGTGATGTCGGAAGGCACAGCCGACAAGGCTTTGAAGAAACGTTTACGGTCAGCTTCTCCCACCCAACTCAAGGTGTAAACTTGTGGCACAAAGTGCAGCGGACGCACGCGAGTTTCAGGTGCACTGCCTGCCTTATTCCATTTCGCATCGATGGCTTTCTGCACAGCCGTCAGATGCTCTGCATTCGTTTTGCAGTCCGCTTCCGAAGTCGGCACATCCACGTCGTCCACGAAGATCGCAAACTGACGCACGCCCAAGTCATACATACTCGAAAACTTCTTCATGATGCGTGTCACCACATTGGGTTGTCCCACAAAATCATTGCCCGGATGGATAGCCCAGATGAAATTCACCTTGGTAGCTTGCGAAGTCTTCGACAAATCTTTCACCATATCTTGCGACATTCTGCCATATTCGATGTCCGTCTTCGTCAAAGTCTTGGGGTAAGGTTCTTCCCACTTTGCAGAGTGATACAAATCCGACTTCGCCCCATACATATAGGTGTTCATCTTCAAGCGCATCATAAAGCGCATTAGCGACTTTTTCACCGACAGACTGTAAGGATAACCATAATAACCTTCCACCAATCCGCGACTCTGTTGGTCAGCATAGTCGAAGAGCGTCACCGCAGGCAGTTGTTGTGTGCCGCGCTCGAGGATTTGTTCCAAAGACGCTAGCCCATAGAACGTAGCATCAGAGTGTTCGCCCAAAATCACCACTTCTGCCTGTCCTCCTTGGTTGTGGAGATAAACAATGTGTCTGTCGTATTTTCCTTTGCGTTGCAGCACATCGCGCTTCAGTTGCAAAGATTGTGCATAGCGGTCGGTCACCCCATTGCTACCTGCCACGCCCAAATAGAGAGTGGAATGTCCTTGGCGAGGAGCATCGGCAAAGACTACTTCCAATTTCGCTTCTTGGAGAATTTGTTGCGCACGCGCTTTTGTAGCAGCATCCACAGTGGCATCACACACCACCGTCACCGAGGGTGTGAAACTGACAACCCCTTGTCCACTTTGTTCTTGTTGTGGTTGGGGATAGATGTCATAGACTCTTGCCCAAATTGAGGTAGGCGCGAAAAACAGTGCGCACCCCAACAAGCAGCAGCCCAAAACTCTTTTAAGTGTTTTCATATTCAAATAGGTTATATCAATGATTTCTAACTGTTCGGGAGAAATAATAACAAGGCACAAGACGCGCCAATCTCTGACACGGCTTATGCCTTATTCTTTATGCTAGCGCACTAGCCATCGGTGAATTTATCTCACCACCTTTTTCCCTGCCATCACGAAGACACCGCGTGCAGTTTTGTCTGCGTGGCGACCAGAGAGGTCATACGCCTCTTCAGGAGCCATGTTGGTAGAGGGAAGTGCAATGGCAGTGACGGCAGTGTCGGTCACTGTCACAGGGCGAATCACAAAAGTAGAACCTGCATCTGCACCACCGGTCCAGAAAGAGAGCTTACCATCGCGGTTGTTCACCTTATTGGCAGGGAGTTTATCTTCATACATGTACACCACTTGCGCATCGGGAGCCTTAAGGTTGCTAGAGTTCACGAAGTGCCAAACGGCAGTGTAGTTCTTAGGCACCTTGTCGGCAGGCACGAGGCGTACGAAAGATGAACCACCTTGCTTACCACTCATCATGGTGGGAGCCGCCAACACAAATCCTGTGCCGAAATGACGGTTGTAGAGTTTGAAACCCTCATCGTTGTTGCCCACGAAGCACCACAAGTGTTGCTGGTTTTGAGCATCTACAGCAGTTGCACTGAGGGGGATTTGCGCATTTTCAGTACCTTCAATCACATATCCTTGCTCACCCAGTTGTAGGGAATACCACTGCGTGTGGGGAGCAAAGTATTTGCCATCGAGGCTCGTCACATTGAAGCGTGAATACCATGCAGGCACAGGTTCGGGCACATAGCGACCCTCTTGCACGAAGCGACCTTCGATGAGCACATTGCCGTCCATCCACTTACCGGGGATGGTGAAAGTGCCATCAGCCTTGAACAAAGAGCGAGGAATGGTGATGCTTTCCCACTGCACATTGTCCTTCACCAAAGAATCACCTTCGATGTTCATGCCATGTTTCAGCACAAAACCATTGTGTTCAAAACCATCGGCAGGGTGCATCTTGATGGTGAAGTCCTTGCCATAAGGCACTTTCAGGCTGGTCAACTCCTTGCCGTCGACGGTCTTCACTGCACCATTGAGGTTGTGGTCGTTCACCACAGCAGAACCGTCGTTCACATTGAGGAGGAAGTCTACAAAACCACCACCATCTTGCACCAGTGTTTGGTGACCCTTAGGATCGAGGCTATTGTAGTCCACCTTCAAACGCAGACGATACACGCCAGGTTTCATGGTGTCAGGCAACTTAAACGAGGGTGATTGCAACGCGCTACCAGGTTGTTTGCTCACGCCCTTGCTGTTCTTGTTGTTGTAGCAAGAATAGCTCAAAGCCTCATTTTCGGTGAAAGTACCATCTTGGTTCAAATCCACATAGAAGTAAGAGTGCATCGCATTGCCCGTGTAGTGCAAATAGGGAGTAATCAGCTGTCCAGGTTGTGCCGACAAGCGGAAGGAAGGACCCACTTCGCGATACACCTTTGCAGGTTGTGGCAAGGTGTAGGTCACCTTCTTGCCCGCAATGGTGAAGTCTACTGCGTCGATGTGGCGATCGTTGCGTGTGGCAGCAGCCTGTTTGTCGAAGTTGATGGGATAGTATCCCGTGATGAGAGAAGGACTAGCACTGTTGGTCACCGACACATTGTCGATGTATGCCACAAAGTCTTGTGTCAAATCGTGTGGGCTCTCGCAGTCGGGCACAATGAGGAGGCTATGCAGCTCCACACCCTTGTTGGCTTGAGCAGGCACCACGATTTCTTTCCACTGGTTCACCTCGAGGGCAGAAGTGGTGATGTGTGCCACTTGCACCACATCGTTCACTTGCGCCGTGCGCTCTTTGCGCTTACCCAATCCAGCGATGAGCACACGTCCAGCCTTTGGACTGCGCACCCAAGCGTGAATGAAGAGTTGACCATTGGGGCTCAATGCGATGGGCTCTCTGAGGGTGATCCATGCTCCGAAGGTGTTGGAACCAAAGCGTGAGCGTTGGAGAGCTATCACCTTGCTAGAGGGATTCACAGGCTTTCCGGTGAGAGGATCAAGTTCAGCGAGCGTTGGATTATCCACCACTGCCACGTTTCCAGCTAATTTCCCAGTACGGAAAGGCGAAGCCTCCCAAGTGTCATACACTCCGAGGTTAGTCCACATGGGAAGAGCTGCAGAATTTGGTTCAAAGTCAAGTTGCACATTTACAGCAGGGTTTTCAACTTTTGTTGTAGTTTGTGCAGCGACTGCCAAGGGCAAAGCCAAAGCAGCCAAGGGAAGAATAGATTTCAATGTCATGGGTGTTGGGCTTTGCAGATTAGTAAATAGCGACACTCTTGAGCAAGGGGCAAGCCTTAGCATCTTCGATGGTGATGCGGAGGGCCTTCGCTTGAGTGCCTTGTGCAGAATAACTATTAACAGTTGAACCACTCAATGGAATGATACGCTTGTAGCCGATGGTCGTTTGGACCACATTTTCAGCCACGGGCTTAAAGTTGGTGCCATCTTGTGAGACTTCCAACTTAAACTTCTTCACACGCTGCCCCTTTGCCACGAGCTCCATCAGCGAAACATAGCGCAATGCTTGAGGAGTGTCCCAAGTGAAGGTGAGGGTAGCTTGCTTCGTACCATCATTGGTAGCCCAATAAGTAGTGGCATTGCCGTCTACGAGGTTGTTCACCCCATAAGTACGGTTCGCACCAGCGGCGCGAGTTTCACTAGCTTCGATTTTTGCATTCTTCGCAAGGTCAGTGCCCAAACGCTTCTCAATCATCTTGCCCAATTCTTCGAGCACTTTCACGTCGGCAGCAGGGAGCACACCCGCCTTGTTGGGGGGCACGTTGAGAATGAGGGTTGCATTGCGACCCACGGTTTCGAGATACATTTGGAACAAGCGTTCAGCAGGAAGCGGAGACTCGTAGTCGTGATAGAACCATCCCTTGTTGGTAGCCTTCGCATCGCTTTCGCCTGGGTGCCAATACCAGCCGTTGATGTCACCATCCGTACCGTTACCCATGCACCAGTTGGTTTGTCCAGCCCATCCAGCTTCGTTACCGATCCAGCGAGCTTCGCCACCCACGCCCCAAAGCACGCAGTTGGGTTGCACCTTGTGCACGGTGTCGCGAAGATTAGGCACGTCGTAGTAGATGTTGGCATCGCCCACGTTCACTGTACCACGGCGACCGCCATAATAGCCATCACCACCATTGGCACCGTCAAACCACATTTCAAATTGGTCGTTGCCATATTGTGCCAACTCAGCACACTGGCGCAAGAACACTTCGGGCACATAGCGGTCAGTACCGTAGTGCACAGAGTTGCGGTCCCAAGGAGAGATGTAGAAACCATATTTCAATCCCAAATCCTTGGCAGCAGCTGCGAAGTCTTTGGGGATATTCAAATCAGCAGTAAAAGGATTGCCCGATTTCGTAGCATTATGGTCCGTAGTTTGAGTAGGCCACAAGCAGAAACCATCGTGGTGTTTCACCACGGCGATACCACCCTTCATACCAGCTTTCTTCACAGCCTCGAGCCATTGACGAGGATCAGGCTTTGCAGTAGGCTTGAAAATTCTCACATCTTCATCACCATTACCCCACTCCTTGTCGGTGTAGGTGTTCATACCATAGTGGAAGAAGGCGTAAAATTCAGTTTCTTGCCAAGCCACCTGACGGGGGTGAGGCACTGGATGCACGGGCACTGGCTCATTGTCGGGATTGTCCAGTGTCTGCTGCACGAACTTAAACGTCTGTCCCATCACCGTGGTGGGGAAAGCCAAGACGCAAGCAGCAGCTAAATAATTGAGTAGTCTCATGGGCTTATCTATTGTTTTATTTGCTACGCAAAAATAGCAATTTTCCGTTATACCACCAACTATTCGGGCTTTTTTTGCCACATCTATCTTTCAAAAGGGCTTTCTCGCCTGATTTTTACGATTATTCGCAACTCATCATCTACTCCACTCCATGCAGCCCTCTTGTTTTTGCGCCCACCTTGACACTTGCCTTTGAGCATGGCACAGACACTCTTGCGCTACAGCACACACATCCCCTCTACTTGCGCTTATCCCCCTCCGACCTGCGCTTCAAAAATGTCCGAGATATTCCAAAAAATCTCCCACGTTTTTCAGAAAAAGTCCAACGTTTTTCAGAAAATCTCCCACGTTTTTGGGAGAAGCTCCGATGTTTCAGAAATACGTTGCAACCTCTCTGTCCGCATCTCCCGATCTTCTCACCTTCCACCTCGCCCATAACCGCTCCTCGCTTTCTGCTCCCACATACTTCTGTTGGCTCTTCCCACTTCCCCCCCAAGGAGCTTACTCTCCCTCCAGCCTTCTCCATTAACATCTCTACACAATCCCCATTTTTGTCAAGGTTTTCTCACGCGCATACGCGCGTATATAGGGATTTACATCTTTTCTCTTTCACAACCTTCACAGACACCCCTTATAACTTACTATAAATCAGCAATTAGCGCAAAGATTTCGGACAACTTTTAACAATCGCGATATGATCAAGGATTTTCACCCTATTTTTATCCAACATCGCCACCGTGAGTTTACCTTCGTTTCCCCCTCTTTTTCCAT
>JABZGM010000057.1:0-3939 GCA_015259235.1 Alloprevotella sp.
TTTCTAGAGCATCAATCTGTTGTGTCACGCGCATCGTTCCTATTTCAGATGCTATGCTAGAACCAACTTTTCCTGCCAAAATTAAGCACATAATGGAAGAAGAAAACTCCAAAAGCATGATTTCTCTAGTCACATAACCACTAACCCATTTGGGCATCCAAGCACTTTCTATGTTAAGTTTGATTTGGATGCAAATCACTGCTCCAATAAAGAAAGAAATCAACAGCACAATTACGATAGAGTCTACCCCCAAAGATGCCATTTCTTTAATATATTGCTTCCCAAACATACGAAACCGCTCAGGGATAGCTATAACTCTTCGCATGAGAACTAGATATTGTCCAAATGCTTGGAGGCATGAAGTAATCAGCATGAGCCTACTTTGTTAGAGCTATTTCTATTTGATTCTGAATAAGACTATTACCTGGATAACCGCCTTCAGTGACATTGGAAAACGCCACACTTCCATCTTTGTTTAGCAACATATATGCTGGGATTCCTGTCATATTGAGATCACTCCCTAATTCTGACCATTGTTTATCTGTAAGACGATAGTGGTCACCACTAATGAGCTGAAGTGCATTTTTCCACTCTGACTCTGGAGACGTTTCCCCTGTAATATAGACAAAAATGGCTCCTTTTTTCTGAAGATCTGATTTGATTAAATCCACTTCCTTCATTGCAGCTCTACAAGGGGGACACCACGTAGCCCAAAAATCGATAAGCACAACCTTGCCTACATACTTTTTCTTGATAAAGGAAAAAGCATCTTGTCCATTCAGCTCAGGACTAATGGGAAAGATCGTTGCTGGAATAGCATCAGCATCGGACGGATTTACTACAGTCGTGGGCGAATCTTGACTATTGCTTGAACCAGCTGTTGCAGGTTTGCTGGCTTTTGATGTACAACTAGTTGCTGTGAGAAGCAAACCAGATACGAGGAATAATAATTTTCTACGCATTCTTCTATGATTATTACACCCCAGAAACACAAAGTGGGGTTGAATTAAGTTGCAAATATAATCGATTCTACTGAGATAGCTAATATTTTCTTCATTAAGTATGCTATCTCCTCTTAAAAACACTTATGAAGCAAGTTTTTATCCATAAACAGCGCACATTTGCAGAGAATTACTTATATTTGCAGTTGAAACGCTTACTGAACAACAGTATAATATTCAGTTAGACACTTAAAATCAGATTGAATTCAACAAAACATCAATAGAAAACTCTATGAAGAAAAATCTCATCCTAGCCCTATTGTTTGCAGCATTCTCGTTTGGTGCCGCAAATGCACAGAATCAGGCTAATAGCCCAGTCCCAATGGAAGCTAGTGTACAGGCTATGGCAGAAGAGGTTATCGCTAATCAAATGAGCGACCCTGAAGCTGCTAATAAGACCTTCGCTAAGTTGCTTTCCAAGGTCAAAAAGGATAAGGAGCAACTTACGGCTGTAGGACAGTTCTTCTTGGATCAAAAGATTTATCCTTGCGCTAATCAATGCGCAAAACAAGTATACCAGCTTGACCCTTCCTATGTTCCAGGGTTGATGCTTAGTGGTCGCGTTTGCATCCTTCGTAAGGACTGGGGTGGCGCAGGTCAAAAGTTTGACGAAGTGTTGAACTACGAGCCCGATAACATTGAAGCCCTCAAATTGTCTGCGCGCGTTTATAAGAATGTAAACCCAATCGTAGCTCAAGAGACCCTAAAGAAAATTCTCGAAAGGGAACCTGAAAATATTGATGCATATAAGGAACTTGGTGATATTGCCTATAACAACCAAGAGTTCAAAGAATCTGTCAAGGCATACAAGAGCGTCTTTGACCGCACCAAGGAACTTACTATCGAGAATGTACCAGCAGGTGTGAACTATCTCACAGCCATGATGCTTACTGGTGGAGACGCTTTTACCATCAAGGAATTGGCACAAAAGCTTCTCCCACTCGATCCAAAGAACTTTGCACTACGCAGTCTCCTCTTCTTCTCTGATATCGAAACAATGGATTATCAGAAAGCAAAGGATGACATTGCTTATATCGAGAACAAGGAATACGAGGACAGCCTTTATCGCTATATTGACTACCAATATGCAGCTCGTTATGCAAACGAAGCCCTTAATAATAAAGACGCAGCTATAGCATACTATATTAAGGCTGCCGAAAAAGATTCCTTGCGTCCTGATAGCTACAAAGAGATTGCCTCTTTGATGCGTACAAATAAGCAAGCAGCTCAAGCTATCCCTTACATGGAGAAATATATCAAGCTCCGTGGGGATAAAGCTGACACCAAAGACCTTTTTAGCCTTGGTCTCACCTACATTGCAGCAAAATCCCAAGCAACAACAGATGAAGAGCGTAACAAGTTCATCGAAGGAGGTGACAAGGTATTTGAGCAGTACATGAATGAACTGCCCAACAACTATGTTGGTCCTTTCTACCGTGCACAACTTTGGATTACCGATAATACAAAGGCAGAAGAAAAGCCTCGTGAGTACTACAGCAAAGCGCTTGAACTCATTGGTAACAATGAAGATTATGTAGATCAAAAGAAAGTCGCTCTTACTTACTTGATGGTTTATTACCTCAAGAAAGAAGACGACGCGAAATGTAAGGTTTACGTAAATGAGATCCTCAAAATTGACCCCAACAATGCTTTGGCAAAGAAGGTCCAAACAGTGTTGAAATAGTCGAAGTCTAACACTATAGACTGTTCAAATGACGGTGTGGTTTGCTCAAAACCGCACCGTCATTTCATTCTTCAAAGAAGTGCCGATAAAATAATTGCGAACCTACAATAGAAAATCAAAAGAGATCTCAGGAAGCCACGAGAATGCAATACACCGATCTAAGTATTCAACAAACCCATACCATAGCGCTGCTTTTGATGGTTGACACTACAAATTCCTCATATATTGTATTATATACAGAGAATTCACAATAAATGCTTTGCCAGTTTGATAGAAAAGTGTAACTTTGCACCGCTGTCATGAGTTGACGGCACGAAGATACTTTATTATTCATCGGGGACGTGTCCCCATAAATCCATTTCTATCAATGGCAACTCGTATTCGTTTGCAACGCCATGGCCGTAAGAGCTATGCTTTCTACAGCATCGTAATCGCTGACGTTCGCGCACCTCGCGATGGTAAGTTCACTGAAAAGATTGGTACTTACAATCCCAACACCAACCCTGCAACAGTAGATCTCAACTTTGAGCGCGCTCTCCACTGGGTAGAGTGTGGTGCACAGCCCACAGACACTGTTCGTAACATTCTCTCTGACGAAGGTGTACTCCTCATGAAGCACCTCCGTGGTGGTGTTAAGAAGGGTGCTTTTGACGAAGCTACTGCACAGAGCAAGTTCGAAGCTTGGAAGCAAGAGAAGGAAAACAAGTCTGCTGCATTTGTAGGCAAACTTGCTGAAGCTAAGAAGTCTGCACTCGCAGCTCGCCTCGAAGCTGAAAAGGCTACCAATGCTAAGATCGCAGAGAAGGTAGCTGAAAAGAAGGCTGCTGCTGCTCAAGCCGCTGCTGACGCTGCTGCAGAACAAGTAGAAGAAGCTCCTGCGGCTGAAGCTACAGAAGAGACTGCTGAGGCTTAATTCTACAAGAGTTAATACTCTAGTCTATGAAGCTTTCCTTATACAAAGCTTCACCCTAAGGTCTAAATCAATATAAAGTCGTTTCCTTATGGAAACGACTTTTCTTTATTTACAAGCCACATTATGGCAAGACTCGCATTCATATAGCCCTATAACCTAGCATATACTAATCACTAAATAGGCTTCTTGCAGGCTAAATACCCCAATTCGGTTTAAGGTCACCTCTTTTTTACTCAGGTTATAGCACACAACGATTCTTTCGATCTAGTTTTAGATCGAAGATTCATTGTTTCACGCAAGTATGTTTTAGAAAAGTGTGAGCTGCTTCACCTCTGCTTCTC
>JABZGM010000057.1:3949-11180 GCA_015259235.1 Alloprevotella sp.
TATCGTAGAAAGCATAAGCCGCCATTCCCGCCAAAAGGTTGACAATAAAGTTTGAGACACTTCTGTGGCGGGTATGAACAATGTGTGCCACGTTCTTGAGCATATCGTTGATGGTCTCGATAATGCTTCTTTTACGGAGCATTATTTTGTCGTACACATCCATTAAGCGGTTCTTCATATTAGTGCGTATTCCCGTGACGATGTGAACTCCCCTATCGAAGAGAGAAGCAAAAAGTGATTGGGAAATATAACCTTTATCGGCATATAATTTTCCGAATAAGTCCTTAGTCAAGTTGTTGAATACCTCAGGGTTACGTTCATCCACATTGGCTTTGGTGAGTGCAAAGTTGAGTAATTCTCCTCGTTCATTACACAGCAGATGCAGCTTAAAACCATAGTACCATCCCATCGTACTTTTCCCTTTATGAGCATAGCCCTTGAATACACGATTAGAATACTCGCGCTTGTTTTCACACACGGGAATACGTGTCGAATCAATAAAAGTAATCCCTGTACATTCTCCCATCAGAGCTAGTTTAAGGAATAGCAAAAGTGGAACTGCCACTCGTGGCATACGTTCCACAAATCGGGTATACGAAAGAAGGTTGGGAAACTCGTCTTTTAGTTCTCGACAGACGTAGAAGAGATAGAAATGTTTGAAATTGCGAAACGTATTGCTGTGGAACAAGACAAGAATGGTTATCATTTCTGCATCGCTCATTCTTCCCTTTCTATTGCGAGTTTTAGGGGTCTTTGGAGAGGGATTTGAAAGCGAAAGTGCTTTTTTGTTCAATTCCAACTCATATTCTTTGCAGAAATCGTCTGCAATACAATAAATTTCCGTAACTTTGCTGATAAGTTTCATAGAGGATTGTTTTATCGTTATTTGTTTGGTTATCAACAACAAATATACGAAAAACAATCCTCTTTTTGGGCTTTTGTTGAAACTATTTTAAGGCAAAAACAAGTCTTACTTATCCCGAATTGGGGTTACTAACGCTAACCAGACAACACAGAAACCACAAGTTCAGCTGCCGTCAGGAGAAAAGAGTGAAGTAGGAATAGAATGAACCAGCAATAGGCAATACTAGACACAGTATGAAAGCACAACCAGTATAAAAGTCCATAACAAAATCTCTACAACAACATCTTTTAATCTTATCTATGGATATTTTTAGGTTTTGACAACACAGATTATAGCACAAACAAAAGGGTGCGCTAAACAATCGTTTAGTGCACCCTCTACAAAAAATGAAAATATGGAAAATCAGAATAAACTAACAATGGAGCTTCTGCCAAGACCTGCTAGCTTAATGCTTATCATTTCACCATTATGCTTCGCAACTTTTGCAATCTACAATATTGCTAAGCAACTCCTTACTGATGCTTTGGCTACGTTGGTAGTACAATCCTTTAATTCCCAACTTCCATGCCTCAATGATAAGTGCATTCACATCGCGCACAGCAAGGGCAGATGGAATGTTGATATTCAAAGATTGACCTTGGTCAATAAACTTTTGACGAATAGAAGCCTGAATGATCAGTTCACGCTGAGAAATCTCCTTAAAGGTCTTGAAAACATCTTTTTCTTCTTGAGTAAGGAAATCAAGATGTTGCACAGAACCTTGGTTGAGCATAATATTTCGCCAAACCTCATCGTTGTTCTTGCCCTTCTCCTCAAGGAGCTCTTCGAGATAACGATTCTTGCGAATGAAGTTACCCTTGGAGAGACCAGCCTTGTAGTAGTTGGACGAGTATGGTTCAATACCAGGGGACACCTGCCCGAGGATTGACGAACTAGAAGTAGTAGGAGCAATCGCCAGAACCGTTGTATTGCGATACTTAGTTCCTTCAAAACCCGGACTTTCATTGAAGATGGGAGCTGGACCATAAGTTTGCGCCAAAGTTAGCGACGCAGCTTTTGCTTCTTCGTTGATATGGCGGAACACCTGAGTAGTCAATGTTTTTGCCTCCATTGACTCAAAAGAAATACGATTCTTTTGCAAAAGAGAGTGCCAACCAAGTACACCGAGTCCGAGGGCGCGGTGACGCTCAGCAAACTTGTTTGCTTGACGCAAGAATGGGGAGTCTTTTGTCTTTTCAATAAACTCTGACATCACAGCATCCAAGAACCAAATAGCGAGTTGCACAGCATCTGTGTCCTTCCACTCTTCCCAAAGTTCGAGATTCATAGAAGAAAGACAGCATACAAAGCTCTCGTCTTCCGCATCAGGTAGTTGAATCTCATTGCAAAGGTTAGAGTGAGTGATTTCCAACCCTAAATGCTTGTAGATGTCAGGACGAGTTGCATTGACATTGTCAGAGAATTGGATATATGGCAATCCTTTCTGCTGGCGACTCTCTAATACTTTTGCCCAGATTTCTCGTTTCTCAAGATCTCCATCAATCATTTCCTGCATCCAATAGTCAGGCACGCACACAGCGTAAAAAAGATTTTGGATGGGGCTACCGATGTCTTTGATTTGCAAGAACTCCTTGATGTCTGGGTGGTCGATGTCGAGGTAAGCAGCAAACGACCCACGACGCGTAGCACCTTGCGACACCGTGTCCATCACAGTGTCAAACAAACGCATAAAAGAAACGGCGCCAGAAGACTTTCCGTTGTTGGTGATTGCAGCACCACGTCCGCGCAAATTGCCAAAATAGGCAGATGTACCGCCACCATGTTTGGTTTGCATCATCACCTCACCCAACTTGATAGTAATACCTTCGATGCTGTCTGGGATGTTGCAACCAAAACAAGAGATGGGAAGTCCACGAGATGTGCCAAGATTTGACCATACGGGAGAACTGCAACTCATCCAACCTTTGTAGATGAGTTCGGCAAATCGTTCTTGCAATTCTGGGCGATATAAACGGCGCGCTGCAGCACCCGTGATACGATCGATGGCATCGTGAATCGTTTCGCCGTGGAGCAAATATCCGCGGTTCAACACCGCTTCTGATTCATCATTATACCACCAAGGTAGAGCTTTAGTCATAGGAGAGTGAGGGGAGTTTAGAGAGAATAGAGAGCTAAAACGCCCTCTTTGTTAGGTTGGCAAAGCCGTTTCTTTTTTTAGAACAAGCTGTTAGCTGTAAATGCCTTGTCGTGCTTAGTATAGGCAGTGGGACGTTTTGCAAAGAAATCGTCGAGTTCGTTGGCAAAAACATTTTCATCAAACCACAACATAGGCTTGTAGGCCTCATCACTGATATTGTAGATTTTGTTATAGCCAAGTTGTGCCAACGAGGTGTCCACGCGATACTTCATAAAGTCGAGCAGATTCTGTTTGGTAAAGAAGGACAGTTCGCCTTCTTCATAAATCCAATTGAGAAGCTCCACTTCGTATTCAAGATAAGCCTTTACTGTCTGTTCCACGACTTCTTGAGAAGGACGAAGCTCAGGATGTTCCTTAAAGATTTCGGTGAGCAAATAGACGCCAGCATCAGCGTGAGTTTGTTCATCAATAGATGTCCACGCAATGATGTTGGAAGTATTTCTCATCCAGCCTTTGAAATTCGTGAAAGAAAGGATATTGGCAAACTGCGAGAAAAGCGAAGAATTTTCAATCACGATGACAAAGAATAGAAGTTTCTCTACAAATGTCTTTTTAGAATTGAAGTGATCTTCGATGAGTTCCAACTTATGTTGAAACACAGGAATCTCTATCAGCGCGGCAAACTCATCATTATAGCCCAGCACTTCGAGCAATTGAGAATAAGCCATTGCATGACGGTGCTCACATTCTGCAAAGGTGGCACCGAGCCCATTAAATTCTGGTTTTGGGAGATGCTTATAAAGATCGCCCCAGAAGGTTTTCACCGATACTTCCACCTGCGCAATGCTAAGCAGGCTACGCTTCACCACTTCTTTCTCTGTGGGAGTGAGATTTGAATGAAAATTCTGTACATCGGAAGTAAATTCCACTTCGCTGTGCACCCAAAACGTTTTATTCATCTTATCGACAAAGTCCATCGTCTCTGGATACTCAAACGGTTTGAAATTCACACGTTTATCAAATATACCCATTGTTTTTTCGTTTTTTTTTCTACGCAAAGATACAACAAAAAAATAAGATTGAGCGCATCATTTGAGAAAGAAAAAATCATCAATCATTCCATTTTACAACTTCCGTGATTAACATCTCCCAAAGCAGCAAAATCTCGGATGAATTGATTATATTTGCTCCTACCCCAAGGTCTGAATTGCATATAAAATTTATATTCAGGTCCTCATGCATTGTCTCTCTGAAAAACAATCATTCTCTTTCATTTCACTACCAACATTTATGCATACCGTTTCACTTAATTCTCGTTGTACTTTCTGCTCTACTTTTCCTATACACATTTAACGCCCCATTTTGGCTTTGCTTAGCCTCATTTGTTGCGAATAATACTCCCTAATAATATCCTGCAACAAACTGCTAGAATACCTACTACAACTAGAAATACCAAGAATCTCTTGACAATTCCACTGAAAATACTTATCTTTGCTCTCAAACTCCTTCTATATTGAATAGCCTATCGAAACACCTCTACGCATCTATACAATACATAAACATCATTAGTCATGGACAAATACAAGATGATGACCGACCAAATGCTGGTGGGTTATTACATGATGGGGTGCAATGAGGCTTTCGACTGCTTGCTTGAACGATATAAGGATAAACTTTTTCAATACATTTTCACTCGTGTGCACCAAGAGGACTTGGCGAACGACCTATTCCAAGAAACGTTTGTCAAAGTGATTCTCAACTTGCAACAAGGGAAATATACGGATTCGGGAAAATTCTATGCTTGGGTTACGCGCATTGCTCACAACTTAATCATAGACCATTTCCGTAACGATACCGATGTAAAGCTTTCTTCTACAGAAGGCAATACTGATCAGTGGGAAAACGTTGCTGCACCCGCCCCAGAAGATGCGGAGGAATATGAAATGTTACTCGATCGACTTGCGTCTTTAGTAGATTTCTTGCCTAAGGAACAGCAAGAGGTGGTGCGAATGCGCTATTTCCAAGACTACTCTTTTAAAGAGATTGCTAGCATGACAGGGGTTAGTATCAACACCTCGCTTGGTCGTATGCGCTATGCCCTACTAAATCTGCGAAAATTAGCGCAAGCTCAACAGGTGATTCAAGACTAGCTGTTGAAGTTTACTGCTATTTTCATCACAAGACATTGGCATTGTGCAAAGTTACGAGATGAGATAGACAAATTTCTCAAAATTTCATGCTATATGAGATACTAAAAAAGGCATAGGCACGTTATAAGGGTATAATCTTCAAACTCTTATTACGTGCCTATGACTGATTTTACAAAACAATCTCCGCGCCCGAGTACCACCTCGATTGAAAAAATCAAACAATTTGCGAGAGAATGTACATACTTGGCTCAAAACACGCCAAATGCTCCCGACATTTTTGCGCAACTAGCAAACTTTCCACGCAACACTTGCTAAAACAACGCCACAAATCCCTACCCTATTTTTATATGAAAAAGATTCTACTCCTTGGTTCTGGAGAACTTGGCAAAGAGTTCACCATCGCAGCGCAACGCCTAGGGCAACACATCATTGCTTGTGACAACTATCCTGGTGCGCCTGCCATGCAAGTGGCGGACGAATTTGAAGTTTTCTCAATGCTAGACGGTGATGCGCTCGATGCAGTAGTAGCTAAGCACAAGCCCGATGTTATCATTAGTGAGATTGAAGCCATCCGCACCGAACGCTTATATGATTATGAGAAACAAGGAGTTAGAGTTGCGCCTTCCGCACGAGCTGTGAACTTCACAATGAATCGCAAAGCTATTCGCGACTTAGCTGCAAAAGACTTAGGACTAAAAACGGCTAAATACTTTTATGCCACTACACTGGAGGAATTACAAAAGGCAGCCGATAGCATTGGCTATCCTTGCATCGTCAAACCGCTAATGTCATCGAGCGGTAAAGGACAAACGCTTGTAAAAGGTCGAGAGGACGTAGCTGGTGCCTTTGACTACGGAATGGCAGGAAGCCGTGGCGATGTAAAAGAATTGATTGTTGAAGAATTCATTCAATTTGACTACGAAATAACGCTTCTCACCGTTACACAAGACAACGGCAACACGCTCTTTTGCCCTCCCATCGGACATGTGCAAAAAGGCGGAGATTATCAAGAAAGTTTTCAGCCTGTTGTTATGTCGTCTGCACATTTGGAAGAAGCACAACGCATGGCCAAAGCTATCACAGAAGCCCTTACCGGTGCAGGACTTTGGGGCGTGGAGTTCTTCATCAGCGAAAAGAATGGAGTTTACTTCAGCGAGCTCTCCCCTCGTCCCCACGACACAGGAATGGTGACCCTGGCAGGTACGCAAAACTTCAATGAATTTGAATTGCATTGTCGCGCTGCCCTAGGTTTACCCATTCCCTTGGTGAAAACTCTACGTCAGGGAGCAAGCGCAGTCATCTTAGCCAAAGACGCATCCAACACTCCTCCTCTTTATAAAGGACTTGAACTCACTTGCGAAGAAGATGCCGATTTGCGCATCTTTGGAAAGCCGACCACGCGCCCCAATCGACGCATGGGAGTGGTGGTAGTGAGTGGTGAGATGACAGAAAATCTCGATGACATTCGCAACAAAGCCAAACGATTAGCAGGCTATGTAGAAGTAGTCACTACAACTCCAAACGACTAGTCCGATATATCAGCAACTCCTAGCAGTATTTTAACGAATTTACTTACATGGATGTTGTTGCAAGGCAATGTTTTTCCCGAAAAGTGGCCGCACCTCAAACAAAATATTTGTGATGCGGCCACTTTTATAACAGTATGCCTAATGGCTATCGCGTTTATTCTGTACCAATATAGACAGGACGGATGCAATCTCCTTTTGTTCCATCATCTCCCTGATCTATGCCATACACCCCATCACGATCAGCAGAGATAAAACATCCCCAACTGTCTTGGTCTTCCCAAACTTTACCCACCCAATAGTAGGCACCATATCCCACATTTCTCAACTCACCTTTTTCGTAGCGTGAGCCAGCACTAGGGAAAAAGACTCCTTTTGCGATGTCTTCTTCTGTCAATGGTTTGGTAGAGCGTAGATTACGTTCGGGCACTCCATTAGCAGGATTAGTTGCGAGAAAGCCGTAGATTTTCATACCATTGGTTTCCACATATCCATACTGCCATGATGCGTCATTGAGCAGTGCAATTGATTCCTTGCGAGAAGGCAAACGATA
>JABZGM010000058.1 GCA_015259235.1 Alloprevotella sp.
ATATATATTTAGTTCTTGTTTTCTTGATTGTGGAAATTTTCCTATCTTTGCATACGATAAAATTTAATTCTTTGATATGCAATTCAGACAAAATCACTCCATTATTAATCATGCGGTGCAAACTACAAACTAAAGGTATATCAAATAGAAATGCTGAATTTTTCTATTCCATCAAAATAATAAAAATAATGCGCAAGCTAATCAATGCCATCTGTCTACTATTTATGTTTATTCTTGTAGCAGGATGTAGTAAAGACGAAAAACAAGCACTAGTGAAATTTGTTGTGCGTTCAAACACTCCTGAAGCTGTTGTGAGAGTTATGACGAGCTTCAACAACGAACCTATTCTCATCAAAAGCTACTGGGAGAAATCTGGTCTCGTGACAGTTGAAAGTGGTACATATGTAAGAATTGGTGCATCTTGTAAAGATTCAGAAGTACTACTTACGACTCAAATTTATGTAAATGGCAAACTGAAGGCAGAAAGAGAGGCAAACTCTAATGCTGATTTAGTATGTCAATTAGATTGAATTATTTCCCGTTTTTTTCTTTGGTGCTGCTGATATAAAGAGTAGTCTTTGGACTCTACGACTAAAGAAGAAAAATAGCCCAAATTATCTCCTCACAGTTCGTAGTTGTATATGATGCCGTGAGGGGATTTTTGTATTGTCCGAAAAAGTTATGTTACTATTTTTGAAGGGGTAATAGATTATTACAGAACTTTCCTTCATTTGGATATAGCATTTGACTTATAAGGATATTGGATGGAGGTATAGTATTGACTACAGTCTCTATCAAGCATTTGCGCTTTTTACTTTTATCATGCACTTTCGGAGGATTCAAAGCGATAGAAAAGGAGGTGCCACCAGATTTTGCAAAGTTTCCATTTGCTCAAGTGTAAGGGGCACGAAAAACCGCCACTTCCCGTGAGGGAGGTGGCGGTAAACGCAATATAAAAACAAGTGAGAGATACTAGAATTGATAGCTGGCTCCTGCCATAACCACAAAACCGGGTTGTTCCACATTTGCCAAATCGTAGAAACGATGGTTGGTGAGGTTTTGCAAATCGCAGAAGAGCGAATAATTCTTCGCATCCCAGTGGAGTTTGAGGTCAAGACGACCGTGCAGACCATAGGGCATCAACTGATCCGTGGCTTTGAGCTTCGCAGGATTGGTGCGATCCACCACGACATAGTTGCCATTGCGCTCTTGCAAGCGGAACACCCATGAGGCATTCAGACGAGAGATGAGGCGATGGTCGAGGGTAGCGACAAACTTGTGACGGAGATATTCACCGGCATAGTTCGACTTGAAGTAGACTTCCTTGTCCTTACGCGTCTGCGTGAGGTAGGCATAGTCCAAACGCAGGCGACGAAGGGGCTGATTTTCGCCAAATACCATTGCGCCATCGAGGGCAAGGCTGGCAGAAACGCCATAGTTGTCGAGCTGGAAGTTGTGTGCATGAAATTTGTCTTTGGCATCATACATCACCCAGTCCAACACATCGGTGCCGTGGTTGTATTGTGCTGCCACGTCGAGTGTCACGCCAGCTGTGGGGCGGAAGGTGGTACCCAGACGGAATGCGCTGTTTTCCTCAGGCTTCAAACCGATGTTGCCCTCTTGCGAAGGACTCTTGTAGTAGAGTTCGGTGAAGGTGGGGAGGCGGAGCGACTTGTTCCACGAAGCATAGATCTTCCAGTCTGCCGTAGGGCGATAAGCCACGTCGATACCTGGATAGAAGCGGAAGTTTTTGCCAAAAGCATTGTTGCGCTGAGCGAGCACGCCTAACGACAGTGTCCAATCGTGGAGCAACACATTGTGTTCGGCAAAGAGACTCACGTTGGTGCGGTCCACCGATTTGGTGTATTCTGCAAGATTTCCGTCGTGGGTGCGCCAAATGCCCTTGTCGTCTTTCTTGTCGAGCGACTGTCCAGGGATGCGGAAACGCTGATCAACATTGATGTCACGACCGAGGTTGCCCGAATAGATGTTTTCGTGGCGCACTTCACCACCGATGGCAGTGCGACCGAGCGACCATGCCGTCCATAAGTTCAAAGCGGCAGTGAGCACATCTCCACGATTGAAATTTTCATACTTGGGGGTGTTGCGGAAAAACTGGAAATGGTCGTAGTTGCGCAACCAAGAGATTTGAGGCGCAATGTGGATTTTTCCCTTCGTTTCCGCCTTGACAGAAGCCAAATAGCGCGTAGTGCTTTCCCATTGGTCGGTCGATGCGATGGAGTAGAAGGTGTTAGCACCAAAGTCCGTGTTGGTGTAGCCAGCTTGTGCATCGACTTTGTATTGCGCTGCATCGAGCGAACCTTGCCAGAAAGCTTTGCCACCCTTGAAATCGCCATTGCGCACGGCACCATCCGAACGCTGATAACCTGCGCTCAAACTAGAAGTGAACAAGTTGCCATTGGAGAATTGGTGGCGGAAAAGTCCACGTGCTTCCCCTTGAGCTGTGCCATACGAACCACCCGCCGCACGGGCATAGAAAGTTGGTCCGACTTGTCGTGTGACAATGTTGATGGCACCCGAAAAAGCCTGAGTGCCTAACACACGAGAAGCCGCACCTTCGAGCACTTCGATGCGCTCGATGTCAGCAAGATTGAGAGGGAAGTCGGCAGCGTTGTGCCCAGTCTGTGGATTGTTGATGGCGATGCCGTTGACAAGAATGGTGAGTTGGTCAAAGGTGCCGCCATTGATGCTGATGTCCGTCTGAATGCCAAACGCACCACGCTGTCGGACATCGACTCCAGCGCAGAGTTTCAGTGCGTCGTTGATACTCGTGACACCCGCCGCCGCGAGTTCTGCACGGCTGAGGGTCATCACCTTGCGTGCTGCTTGGTCGGCAGCGAGGGGAGTGCGGGAAGTGGTGGTGACCACTTCGCCCAAACGCTGATCGTCGTCGAGGGTCGCCACTTGCTCTTGGTCGCTCACATGAGCCACGTGCTGAGCTTTGCTGGAAGCTGCCAAACATGGAGCGGCAGTGCCCAGAGTAGCCACCGCAAGAACGCCAACCTTCACTTCACAACCGAGTGCAGCAAACAAGGAATAACCCTTGCGGCTGAAATTGCGGAAGATGAATTGCGCTCCCTTGGGGGATGAATTTTGAAACATAGAGATGAATAATGTTGATTTAACGGCTGCAAAGTTACAAAAAGACTCACAAATATGCGTGCTGAGCTAAGAAAAATATGTATTTTTGCAAATCAAACCAATTAGGCATGCTGGACATGCCGACGCTTAATGGGCTTACTCCTCTTTTATTTAATCCTTTCTCTTTCCCTTTCCTCATTATGTTCGGTGCTTGAAGCGGTGCTTTTAGCATCTACCGTTTCGTATGCCACCATCAAAGAACAAGAAGGTTTCAAAATTGCATCGGTGCTTAAACGCTATAAAGCCGACATCGACCGTCCCATTGCAGCCATTC
Source organism: Alloprevotella sp. (assembly GCA_015259235.1). Lineage (GTDB taxonomy): Bacteria > Bacteroidota > Bacteroidia > Bacteroidales > Bacteroidaceae > Alloprevotella. Next base: position 3,437 of record JABZGM010000058.1, read on the forward strand.
TTTCGCTCAACACCATCGCGCACACCGTGGGTGCGGCTGGAGTGGGTGCACAGGCAGCTGAGTTGTGGCATGAATATGGCGGTGCACCTGGCAGTGAAGGCGATGCAGTAGGCATAGCGTCGGCGATTATGACCTTGCTGATACTCGTGGTGTCTGAGATTTTGCCCAAAGTGATTGGCGCAACCTATTGGCGACAACTCGCCTTGTGGGCTACGAGTGTGATCCGTGTGCTCATTGTCATCATGTATCCCCTTGTGTTGCTCTCTGAATTTATCACCATGATCATCAATCGTGGGAAAGTGCAAACTTCCGTCAGTCGTGAAGAAGTGCAAGCCATGATGGATGTGGGTGTGGAAGAAGGAGTGTTCAAAGCAAAAGAGAGTAAAGCGCTCCGCAGTTTCCTAAAATTAGGCGAAATTCACGCTGACGAAATCATGACTCCTGCACCTGTGGTGGCTACGGTCAATGAAACCATGACGCTGGGCGAATTTTTCCGTAGCGACGACGAACATCTCGATTTGCACAGCCGTCTTCCGGTGTATGACGCTGAAGAAGAATACATCAAAGGTTATGTGTTGCGCTCCGAACTTTTGGAAGGGTTGTCGGAAGACCATTTTGCGCAAGAAATCAGTACGTTAGTTCGTCCCATCCTTACATTCAAAGATGATGAAATGGTGTCTAACATTTGGGAAAAAATGCTTGAGCAGAAGGAACATATCGCCGTAATCACCGACGAATATGGCACTTTGCGTGGTATTGTGACGATGGAAGACCTCATCGAGACCATGTTGGGGGTTGAAATCGTGGACGAATATGACGAAGCGGTGGATATGCAAGACATGGCGCGTGAGAAGTGGCAGCAACAACAGCTACAGAATCCCGAACCCGCTCAAGCATAGTTTTCTTTCTGTTTCTTAGGTGTTTTAATTGCACCTGCCTAACAGATGGTTAGATGACTTAAAATAGTGCTCAGTCCGTGAAGTTCGAAGCAGGATATTCAAAAAGAAAGTTATCACAATGCAGTGCTAGCTATTCTGCGTTTGGAGATTTGCTAGTTTAGATGTACATTTGCAAAAGAACAAGTCCAACTTGTCTACATTTGCTTCTCTAAACTTGTCCACATGCGCCAGATTTACTTCTTCTTTCTTTTGTTGATTGGCTTCACAGCCTGCTCTTCGCAGTACAACATCGATGGAAATTCATCGTTGGCGTGCTTGGATGGTAAAAAACTCTACCTTCGTGTGCCTAATTCCAAGGGTGAAGCCGCAAAGAATGTCAATCTCGACTCGTGTGTTGTGGTTCATGGACGCTTCTCATTCGGAGGCACCATCGACAGCATCGCTTTGGCAGAGATTTATGTGGAAGATCAGCACCTCATGCCAGTGGTGTTGGAAGGTGGACAATTATTGTTGCAAGTAGATAACTACGCGCAAACTGTCACAGGAGGACCGCTCAATGATCGTTTGTCGGAATTTATGACGCAGCGCGCACGTTTTGACAACGAGTTGTGGGAACTAGACCGCATGGCAAACCGTATGATCTTCAATGGAAAGACCATGGCTAGTGTGGTGGAATTGCTAGAACCCAAACGCCGTGACTTGCTCGACAAGATAGAAAAGCTCGAAATCAAATTTGTGTTGGATAATGCCGACAATGTCTTGGGCGAAGGTTATTTCCTCCTGCTCACAGAGCAGCAGCCTTTTCCAGTGATGACGAAGCAGTTGCAAGAGATTGTGCAAAATGCGCCTGCTTCCTTCCGTAAGCATCCTTCTGTCAGAAACTATCTCTTGGCAGCTGGTTATCTTCCTTCAGCAGCAGAAAAGCCGCAGACGGCTAAGAGTGGAGAGGAAAATCCCAAACTGCCGAAGAAGGTCCTCAAAGAGAAACCCTAATCCCCCCACCAACGTGGGGCTATTTCTAAAAATGTTGAGAGCATTGCAATCTAGTGTTGCAATGCTCTCAATGTTTTATGCCCTTTGGTGGAGATGGCAGTGATTAGCTATGCGATTTCCTCTGCACAGTTTATGGGATACTAGGATTTCGTAAATAATTCCTCGCAAAAAGTTCATCAATAGAGCGTCATCCTAACGCTCAGCGGTGATTTTCACGATATTCACTACCACTTCGCTTGCCTTTTCGAGGTTGGGAATGGGGAGAAATTCGTGCGCTCCGTGGAAGTTCAAGCCACCAGCAAAGATGTTGGGGCAGGGGAGTCCCATGAAAGAAAGTTGAGCTCCGTCTGTGCCACCGCGAATGGCTTTGATTTCGGGAGTCACCTCCGCCATTTCCATGGCTTCTTTCGCAATGTCGATGATGTGCATCATGGGTTCCACCTTCTCACGCATATTATAATAAGTGTCGCTGAGGGTGAGTTGAAGAGCGTCATAGCCATATTTGGCGTTCATGCCTTGCACCAATCCACGCAACATAGCCTTGCGGGCTTCAAAACGCTCGCGGTCGTGGTCGCGAATGATGAAGCTCAACTGCGCGCGCTCCACCGTTCCGGAGAGTTGGGTGAGGTGGAAGAAACCTTCGTAGCCCGTGGTGTGTTCGGGTGTTTCAAATTCGGGCATCTTCTGCACGAGTTCGGTGGCTAGACGTGCGGCATTGACCATCTTGTCTTTGGCATAGCCAGGATGCACACTCACACCAGTGATGTCAATCTTGGCAGAAGCCGCGTTGAAGTTCTCAAACTCCAGTTCGCCGCGCTCACCTCCGTCCATGGTGTACGCCCATTCGCAACCAAATTTCTTCACGTCAAACTTGTGCGCACCGAGTCCGATTTCTTCGTCGGGATTGAAACCTACACGCACCTTGCCGTGCTTGATTTCGGGATGCGCCAAGAGATATTCCATGGCAGAAACGATTTCAGCAATACCTGCTTTGTCGTCTGCACCAAGAAGGGTGTGACCATCTGTTACGATGATGTCTTCTCCCACGTGGCGAAGGAGTTCGGGAAACTTTTCCACACTTGTCACGATGCCGGCTTCTGCATCCAGCACGATGTCCGTGCCGTCGTAGTTCTTCACAATGCGTGGACGCACGTTCTCGCCCGAAGCATCAGGACTCGTGTCCATGTGAGCAATGAAACCAATGGTGGGAACAGCTTTGTCTGTGTTGGCAGGAAGTGTGGCATAGACATAGCCCAATTCGTCCATTTCCACCTCAGCCATACCGATGGATTTTAATTCTTCCACGAGGTATTCTGCCAAGCGAAATTGCTTTTCGGTGCTAGGCGTGGTGTTGGTGCTGTCGTCGCTTTGTGTGTCGAAACTCACGTATTTGAGAAAACGGTCTACAATATTCGTCATTTGTTGTTGTTCTTTGAGGTAAGTACCATGCTAATGCGCCCTTTTATCGTAGCTTTCCCCTAGATAGCAAGCTATCACTAGTGAATAAGCCCTATAAAGTGGTGTCGTTCCTACAAAAGTAACTACTTTTTTTGGAACTTCGCCCGTTTTGTACTATATTTGCGTAGTTAAGTTCACAAAAATCACATAATGAAAGCCTTTTTACTCTCTCTCACGATATGTTCGGGTATTGCCATGGGGGCAAAAGCTCAAGTGGAATTGGTGAATCCTGTGCCGCACAGTGTCACTTCTACTCGTCATCTTTTCACCGCTCCCAAAGCGTGGTCTGTTACTGCCGACCGTCAGCGACAATCTTCTTATGCCGTCTCTGCACTTGCTGAGATTGGCGTAGAACAACTTGCCAAAGCGGGCAACTTCCGCGTCACCCTCGGTGTTGTGGGCGATCGTAGCGTCAGCAAGTTTAAGAAACTTGTGCCTCAACAACAGGAAGGCTACTACATGGCAGTAGGTCCGAAGGGTGTTGTCATTGCCGGTCGCGATGAGCGCGGACTTTATTATGGTGTGCAAACCTTGCGCGACATGATTTCCAAAGGACAGCTCGAGACTTGCACCATCCAAGACTGGCCCGATGTGAAATTCCGCGGCGCCATCGAAGGTTTCTATGGTCGTCCTTGGAGTCACGAACACCGCTTGCGCCAGATTGATTTCTATGGTCGCAACAAGATGAATGTCTACATCTATGGTCCGAAAGATGATCCTTATCACCGTCAGCATTGGCGCGAGGCATATCCTGAGAATGAAGCAAAATTGCTCCAAGAACTCAATGTCCGTGCGCACCAACGTGGGGTAAACTTCTATTGGGCAATCCACCCTGGACTCGATATCAAATGGACGAATGAAGATCGCGACAATCTTGTGAACAAACTTGAGAAGATGTATGGTCTTGGCATCCGCTCTTTTGCTGTCTTCTTCGACGATATCTCGGGTGAAGGTTCGCGCGGTGAGAAACAAGCTGAGCTCCTCAACTATGTAGACTCTGTCTTTGTGCGCAAACATGGCGATGTGTCGCCTCTCTTGCTCTGTCCCACCATCTACAATCGTGCATGGAGCGGCAAGGGAGATGTTTATCTCCACACTTTGGGACAACACCTTCGTCCAGGCATCGAGGTGATGTGGACGGGCAACAGCGTGGTGCACACCATCGAGAAGGAAGGGATGAACTGGATCAACGAGCGCATCCGTCGCAAGGGCTACATATGGTTCAATTTCCCCGTCAATGACTTTGTACGCGACCATCTTCTCCTCGGTCCCACCTACGGCAATGGGCTTGACATCGCAGACGATCTCTCGGGTTTTGTGAGCAATCCAATGCAATATGCAGAGAGTTCTAAGATTTCTCTCTATTCTCTCGCAGACTATCTGTGGAACATGAAGCCCTACGATGCGATGACCTCATGGAAACGTGCCATTGAAGACTTGCTTCCTGCGCAGAGTGAAGCATTGCAAGTGTTTGCTTCTTACAACGAAGATTTGGGACCTAACGGACATGGTTTCCGTCGCGATGAAAGCCGCGAACTGAAATCTCTCTGCGATCAAGCCATGAAGGGCGACCTCTCTACGGCAGCACAACTCCGTGAGCACGCGCAGTCGCTTGCCACTTCTTGCGATCTCCTCATAACCGATAAGACCAATCCGTGGCTCATCGAGGAATTGCAACCTTGGTTGCTGCAAGGTAAGCACTTGGCACAATATGCAGAAGCGGTGACCTATCTCGCAGAACTTGTGGCAAACGGACAGAACAATGCCACCGCTACGGAAGGCGCACCCTTGATGAGTTTCGATGCACAATACAATCGTGCTCGTGCTTTGCAAAAGGAAATGTATGATCTCGAAGCCAATCGCAATCTGCTCCACGAATATCAAACTGGTATTAAGCTCGGCACCCTTCGTTTCCTCCCTGCCCTCAACAAGCTCTTCGCGGTAGCCACTGAGAAGATGAATGCACAAGCTGGAACGCACTACGAAGTGGTGACACAATATCAACCCTTCACCATTGACACCGATGTGCCTCAGCTCAAGCTCCAGCCCATCAGCATCTATGGTGGTGAAGTGAAGGTGGCTCCTTCTCACGAAATCATCACTTGGCCCGTGGGTTCTCATTTCACCCTCACCACAGATCGCCCTGTTACGCTCCGTGGCATGGACTTCAGCTTTGGCAAGGTGGGCACAGCACCTCTCTTCCAACTCGAGTGTCTCCGTCCTGATGGCACTTGGCAGAAGGTAGCTCTCCTGCACTACAACGATAAAGATCAGGTGATCCACACTGGCAATGAACTGGGTGGCATGACAGTGCGCGCTATCCGCATCACCAACATTAGTGGAGCAGAACAACAGCTCAACTTCCGTCATTTCAAGTTCATTAAAGACTAACATTTGTGCTGACAAACGCTGCGTTTTTTGGGCGGTTCTTTGTCTAACTAGAAATAAAGCCGTAAATTTGCAGCCAGCATTTTCAATCGAAACAATAAACAACAGACCAATATGCAAGAAACTATTCTCGCAATTTCCGGCAAGGCTGGACTCTTCAAGCTCGTGGGACGTGGCAACAACACGCTCATCGTAGAAACTATCGACGAAACTCACCGTCGCACCACAGCTGGTGCTCGTGATCGTGTCACTTCTCTTGCCGACGTGACGATGTACACTGAAGCAGACGATGTGCCCCTCATGCAAGTGTTCCAAAACATCTGCGATGCACTCAAGGGTGAGCCCACTTCTTTTGGCTATAAGACCGCATCTGAAGCTGAACTTACCAAATTCATGGACGAAGTGGCACTTCCCGCTTGGGACCGTGATCGCGTTCGTGTGAGCGACATCCGCAAGTTGGTGCAATGGTACAACCTCCTCGTGCAAGCTGGTTACAAGGAATTCGTGGTTGTTGTAGAAGACGCAGAGGTTGTCACCGAAGACGCAGTAGAAGAAAAGGCTACTGCCAAAAAAACTGCAACTAAAAAAGCTAGCAAGAAATAAGTTTTTTGCAAACGAAGTTTTCTCCTCTCTATTGAGAGGTGAAAGTACGTTGATTATAAATGAGCGAGAAGACATCATCTATTGATGGTCCTCTCGCTCTTTTCTTTTGCGCGCAGAAAAGCCTAAAACTATTCCGCTACTTCTCTATAAGTCGTGCATAGATGCAAAAAACGGGTACAGATGCAACATACTCATACAAAAACTCCCCGTTGTGAGAACAACGAGGGAGTGTGGAATGCGGAATCTAGAAGTTCGGATTAACGCAGCTTCTTTGTTCGTCTTGCAGATGATCACTCTTCATCTTTGCAACATCCTGTGGTAAAAGTAGTCTTTGTCCACTCTTGATGAATTGATCAGCAAGATAGTTTGCACCAAAGATATTGATGTGCGTTCCATTGCAAAGCACGGACTTTCCATCGACCATTAAATCTGCAGGAAGCATCGGAAGAAGATTTACCCAACGTACCTGAGGGAAAGAACTATCAATTTCTTGTTTCACCTCTGCAAAATCTCGCTCAGCTTTCGCATATTCCTCGTTGCGCAATATAGGTTCTGGCAAGATTTGCGCGAGCAGGTTGCCTTTTCCCATCACCTTATGATAGGTTTCGGCAACGCGATACGTATTGTAGGTAAAACAGCTATTCACAAGAATCACCTTTTTCCCCTCCTGCAAACAATGCGCAATCACATTTTGAACAGGAGGTAAAGCCTTCGCAATGAACCCCGGATGCCACCAGTTGAGACTGATGATAACGGTGCTATATTTGTCGAGTTCTCCCGCAAGACGATAGGTGCGCAAGGCATCTAATTCCTTTTTGAAATCGCCTTTTTCACCCACATGTGGCAATATTTCTTCATACTGTTCGGCTGAAATCGTGGGAACACCAGTATATAATTGTGGAAAATGTGCTGAAACTCCCGAGAATGTAGCCCTCCAACCTTCGTGCTTTCCCACCTTATCGAAGAAATCGTGCAACTGCATAGTATGGGAGTTACCAATAATCAACGTGTGATTATCGGCAAGAGAGTCACCCACTGTTTTGTAAGCCAGTTCCTTCTCGGAAACATTCACACTTCCACGATACACATAAGGAAACATCTCTTTGGGAATGCTTCTGCCTTGCATATACAATACCCCGACCACAAGCACAGGTAAAACATAGTAAACCAGTCCTGTGCGAGAGAAAGACCACTGACGATGACGAAGAGGTTGCTCTATGAAATAATAAGAAGCAATGCTGAACAACACCGTGAGCAAGGCTACCACCGCAAGCACTTGAGGTGTGAGTTGTTTTCCCAACAGGTAGTGAGCAAATGCCAACAAAGGCCAGTGCCACAAATAGAGAGAATA
>JABZGM010000059.1 GCA_015259235.1 Alloprevotella sp.
ATACTAAGGTCTCCGGTTCTTCGGAGCTGGAGACCTTCCTACGGGAATAGCTCAGTTGGTAGAGCACTGGTCTCCAAAACCAGGTGTCGGGAGTTCGAGCCTCTCTTCCCGTGCAAATAAAAAGAAAAATGAATCGGATTATCAAATACTGCAAAGATTCGTATTCAGAATTAGCGCATAATACCACTTGGCCCACACGCCGGGAGTTGACGCACAGCGCAATTGTAGTGCTCGTTGCTTCCATAATCATTGCAATTGTGGTCTTTGCGGAAGATTCGCTTTTTGAGACGATTATGAACTTTGTCTACCAACGAAATTAAAACTGATCTTATGGCTGACGAAAAATTCAAATGGTACGTGATGCGTGCCGTAAGTGGAAAGGAAGCCAAGGTGAAGGAGTACATCGACGCTGAAATTAAAAATGGTCAGCTCGGTGGTTTCGTAGCGCAGGTAATGATCCCGACAGAGAAGGTTTACCAGATGCAAGGCTCTAAACGCGTTGTGAAGGAAAGAAACTATCTGCCGGGTTATGTGCTTGTAGAAGCACACCTGGTGGGCGAAATTGCTCATATCCTCAGAAGCACTCCCAACTGCCTTGGATTCCTAGGAGGAACGGATAATCCCGAACCTCTCCGTCCAAGTGAAGTAAATCGTATCCTCGGTAAAGCGGATGAACTCGAAACCGAACCGGCTGAGATGGTCATCCCTTACGAAGTAAACGATAGCGTGAAGGTGAAGGACGGTCCTTTCAGTGGATTCTCTGGTGTTGTCCAAGAGGTCAACAAAGAGAAGAAGACTGTTACGGTGTCCGTTATGGTGTTCGGCCGTGCACAACCGCTGACACTTGGTTTTATGCAAGTCGAGAAGGAATAATAGATTCGGTTACGCAAATCTCTATCCTCTCAAACTCAATCATCAATAAGTATAATCACAATGGCAAAAGAAATTGCTGGACAAATCAAGCTCCAAATTAAAGGTGGTGCTGCAAATCCAAGTCCTCCCGTAGGTCCTGCTCTCGGTTCTAAGGGTATCAACATCATGGACTTCTGCAAGCAGTTCAACGCCCGTACTCAGGAGAAGGCTGGTAAGGTTCTTCCTGTTGTAATCACCTATTACACAGACAAGAGCTTCACTTTCATCGTAAAGACTCCTCCTGTGGCAATTCAATTGTTGGAAGCTGCCAAAAAGAAGAGTGGTTCCGCTCAGCCTAACCGTAATAAGATCGCTGAAATTACTTGGGATCAGGTTAAGGCTATCGCAGAAGATAAAATGCCCGACCTCAACTGCTTCACTGTTGAGTCTGCTATGCGCCTCGTTGCAGGTACTGCACGCAGCATGGGTATCACAGTTAAGGGTGACTTCCCCGCTTAATTCATAACAATCCAATTTCTGAACAATGAGTAAACTTACTAAAAATCAAAAGTTGGTAGCAGGGAAGGTTGAAGCAGGCAAGGCGTATTCGCTCGCTGAAGCTTGCAACTTGGTAAAGGAAATCACCACTACCAAGTTCGACGCATCCCTCGATATCGACGTTCGTCTCGGTGTAGACCCTCGTAAAGCTAACCAAATGGTTCGTGGCGTTGTTGCCCTTCCTCATGGTACTGGTAAGTCTGTACGCGTGCTCTGCCTTTGCACTCCCGATCAGGAAGCTGCTGCTAAGGAAGCTGGTGCTGACTATGTAGGTCTCGATGAGTATATTGACAAGATCAAAGGTGGTTGGACTGACATCGATGTAATCATCACGATGCCTGCCATCATGGGTAAGATTGGTGCACTTGGCCGTGTTCTCGGTCCTCGTGGCCTCATGCCTAACCCTAAGAGCGGTACTGTAACCATGGACGTTGCTAAGGCAGTTCGCGAAGTTAAGTCTGGTAAGATCGACTTCAAGGTGGACAAGGCTGGTATCATCCACGCGTCTATCGGTAAGGTTTCTTTCGATACTGAGAAGATGATTGGCAATGCCAAGGAATTCATCTCTGCAATCATGAAGTTGAAGCCCGCTGCTGCTAAGGGTACCTACGTAAAGAGTATTTATCTTTCTTCCACCATGAGCAAGGGTGTCAAGATTGACCCCAAGTCAGTTGAAGAAGCCTAATTTGTTATTGCATCATGAGAAAAGAAGATAAAGCCCTTATCATCGAGCGTCTCGGTGAACAACTTAAAGAATATGCACACTTCTACCTCGTTGACGTAACGGGCTTGAATGCTGAAGCTACTAGCAACTTGCGTCGCAAGTGCTTCTCTGAAGGCATCAAGATGGTAGTGGTAAAGAATACCCTTCTCGAAAAGACTTTCGATAAGGCTGAAGTAGACTACAGTCCCCTCGTTCCCGTGCTTAAGGGTACGACTGCTGTAATGTTCTGCAACACAGCTAACGTTCCTGCTAAGCTCATCAAGGAAGCTGGTAAGGCTACGGGTATTCCCGCACTCAAGGCTGCTTACGCAGAAGAAGGTTTCTATGTAGGAGCAAATCAACTCGATGCCCTTTGCGCTATCAAGAGCAAGAACGAGGTTATCGCAGAAGTTATTTCTCTCCTCCAAAGCCCTGCCAAGAATGTTGTTTCTGCACTTACCAGCGCAGGTTCTACCATTCACGGTGTGCTTGAAACCATCGGCAAGAAGAACGCTTAATTCTTGCGCATAGCTCACATTAGCTATAGCTCAAATTACCCTCAGTCTTTTTCTACTGCTCTTTATACGATGGCAGCAAGAAGAAGTTGAGAATTCATTCAAAACTCAAATCAATAAATACATACAATTATGGCAGATATCAAAGCCCTTGCAGAAGAACTTGTGAATCTTACTGTAAAAGAAGTAAACGAACTTGCAACTGTCCTCAAGGAAGAGTACGGTATTGAACCCGCTGCTGCAGCTGTTGCTGTTGCTGCTCCTGGTGCAGCTGGTGGTGCTGCTGCTGAAGAGAAGAGCTCTTTCGATGTTGTTCTCAAGAGCGCAGGTGCTGCTAAGCTCCAAGTTGTTAAGGCAGTGAAGGAAGCTTGCGGTCTCGGTTTGAAGGAAGCTAAGGACCTCGTTGACGGTGTTCCTAGCAAGCTCAAGGAAGGCGTAGGTAAGGAAGAAGCTGAAGCACTCAAGAAGGCTCTCGAAGAAGCTGGTGCTGAAGTAGAACTTGCTTAATTCAAGTCTACCCTCCCAATAGGGAATACGGTTAAGGATCCTCTGGTAGAGGGTTCTTAACCTTTTTGTGTCTTATTGCGAACTACGACACTTTGCTGTGCGTTTCAACGAGTTGTCGCATCTTGTGATTACCTTTGAAATAGAATCGCATTTCCTTGATACATCGTTTGTTATCATTTTGTTTGATGCTGGTTTTATTTAGCACTGACATGTAGTTCTTTCGCAAGACAAGGTCTCAAGTGGCTGATACCTGCTTGAGGTCACCAATAATAATTTAAGATAAAGACTTCTAGAATGTCGCAAGTAATCAATAATCGTGTCAACTTCGCATCGGTAAATAATCCGATGCCGTATCCCGATTTCCTCGACGTCCAGTTGAAATCATTTAAGGAATTCCTCCAATTGGATACTCCTTTTGAGCAACGTAAGAACGATGGCTTGTACAAAGTGTTTGCTGAAAACTTCCCTATTGCAGACACCCGCAACAACTTCGTACTTGAGTTTTTGGACTACTACATCGATGCACCTCGTTATAGCATCGAAGAGTGCTTAGAACGCGGACTCACCTATAGTGTGCCCCTTCGTGCAAAACTCAAGTTGTTCTGCACCGATCCCGATCACGAAGAATTTGAAACTGTAGAGCAAAGCGTTTTCCTCGGTCCCATTCCTTACATGACCGAGAATGGTACGTTCATCATCAATGGTGCTGAACGCGTTGTTGTATCTCAGTTGCACCGTTCACCAGGTGTATTCTTCGGATCTAGCGTTCACGCCAATGGTTCTCAACTTTACAGTGCTCGTATCATTCCTTTCAAGGGAAGCTGGATCGAGTTTGCAACGGATATAAACAGCGTGATGTATGCTTACATTGACCGTAAGAAGAAGTTGCCTGTAACAACGCTGCTCCGTGCCATCGGATATGCTAACGATAAGGACATCCTGTTGCTCTTTAATCTTGCAGAAGAGGTTGTAGTCAACAAGACCAACCTTAAGAAGGTGATTGGCCGCAAGGTCGCAGGTCGCGTAGTACGTACTTGGGGCGAAGACCTCGTAGACGAAGGCACTGGTGAAGTTGTTTCTATCGAACGTTCTGAGATCATCGTAGACCGCGAGACGGTCTTGGATGAAGACAACATCGTTGACATCCTCGAATCTGGAGTAGATACTATCCTCCTCCACCACGAAGATGCTTCAAACAGCGATTACTCTATCATCTTTAACACCCTCCAAAAAGACGCTACAAACTCTGAGCGCGAAGCGGTGATGTATATCTATCGTCAGCTCCGTAACTCAGATCCTGCTGATGAAGCAAGTGCTCGTGAAGTTATCAACAACCTTTTCTTCTCTGAAAAGCGTTATGACTTGGGTGAAGTAGGTCGCTACCGCATCAACAAGAAGTTGGGTCTCGACACAGACTTCGATGTTCGCGTATTGACTCGTGAAGACATCATCGAAATCATCAAGTATCTCGTTGAACTCATCAACTCTAAGGCACAAGTTGACGATATCGACCACTTGTCTAACCGTCGCGTGCGCACTGTTGGCGAACAACTTTCCAACCAATTCTCTATTGGTTTGGCACGTATGAGCCGCACCATCCGTGAGCGCATGAATGTTCGTGACAACGAAGTCTTCACTCCCGTAGAGCTTATCAACGCTAAGACCATTTCTAGTGTGATCAACTCGTTCTTCGGTACGAACGCATTGTCACAATTCATGGACCAAACTAACCCCTTGGCTGAGGTAACGCACAAGCGTCGTCTTTCTGCGCTCGGTCCTGGTGGTTTGTCTCGTGAGCGTGCCGGCTTCGAGGTTCGTGACGTACACTACACCCACTACGGACGTCTTTGTCCTATTGAAAGCCCTGAAGGACCCAACATTGGTTTGATTTCTTCACTCTGCGTATATGCTAAGATTAACGACCTCGGCTTCATCGAAACGCCATATCGTGTCATCGAAAACAGTGGCGTGAAGGATGCTGAAGGTAATGACATCTATAAAGTAAATCTTGACAACAGCACCGCAGTTTATCTTAGTGCTGAAGAAGAAGAAGGCAAAATCATCGGTCAGGGTAACGCACCTTTGAACGAAGATGGTAGCTTCATTCGTAAGACTGTAAAGAGTCGTCAAGATGCTGACTATCCCGTGGTTTCTCCTTCGGAAGTGAGCCTTATGGACGTAGCTCCTCAGCAGATCGCCTCTATAGCAGCTGCTTTGATCCCCTTCTTGGAGCACGATGATGCTCACCGTGCACTCATGGGATCTAACATGATGCGCCAGGCTGTGCCTCTCATTCGTTCCGAAGCACCTATCGTAGGTACTGGTATTGAGAAGCAAGTCTGCGAAAATAGCCGTACGATGATCACCGCAGAACGCGATGGTGTTATCGATTACGTTGATGCCACTAAGATTGTTATCACCTACGATCGCACCGAGGACGAAGAGTTTGTAGCCTTCGAACCTGCAACTGTAGAGTACAACATTCCTAAGTTCCGTCGTACGAACCAGAACATGACCATCGACCTTCGTCCTACTTGCGACAAGGGGCAACGTGTCAAGGCTGGTGACATCCTCACTGAAGGTTATGCAACCGAAGATGGCGAACTCGCATTGGGTCGCAACCTCCTCGTTGCTTACATGCCTTGGAAGGGTTACAACTACGAAGATGCTATCGTGCTCAACGAACGTATGGTGCGCGAAGACATCCTCACTTCTGTACATGTCGATGAGTACTCCCTCGAAGTGCGCGAAACCAAGCGCGGTATGGAGCAACTCACCAACGACATCCCCAACGTGTCAGAAGACGCTACCAAGGATCTCGATGAAAACGGTATCGTTCGTGTCGGTGCTCGCATCGTTCCTGGTGATATCCTCATCGGTAAGATCACTCCAAAGGGAGAAAGCGATCCCACTCCAGAAGAAAAGTTGCTTCGTGCCATCTTTGGTGACAAGGCAGGCGATGTGAAGGACGCATCTTTGAAAGCCAATCCTTCTCTCTCTGGTGTTGTGATCAACAAGCGCCTCTTCAGCCGCGTTCACAAACTCTCTCGTGCAGAAAAGCTCAAAGACAAAGAACGTCTTGAGAAAATCGACAATAAGTTCGACAGCGAAACCAACGAACTCAAGAGCATCATGCTCGATAAGCTCGTAGCCCTCACCAAGGACTTCACCTCTCTCGGTGTGAAGGACAACATAGGTGCAGAAGTTATTGCCAAGGGTGCTAAGTTCTCTAAGAGCCTCTTTGCAACTCTCGACTTCACTGCGCTCGAGTTGGAAAACTGGACTGGTGATGCTCGCATCGACGGTATGATTCGTGCACTTGTCATCAACTATCTCCGCAAATTCAACGAGATGGATGCCAAGCGTATGCGTGAAAAGTATGCCATCACCATCGGCGATGAACTCCCCAGTGGTATCATCCAGATGGCAAAGGTGTACATCGCTAAGAAGCGTAAGATTGGTGTAGGTGATAAGATGGCAGGTCGCCACGGTAACAAGGGTATTGTCTCTAAAATCGTGCGTCAAGAAGATATGCCATTCCTCGCTGATGGTACTCCAGTTGACATCGTGCTCAACCCCCTCGGTGTGCCTTCTCGTATGAACATCGGACAGGTGTTTGAAGCCGTACTTGGTTACGCTGGTAAGAAGCTCGGACTCAAGTTTGCTACCCCCATCTTCGACGGTGCACACCTTGAAGACCTCTGCGAATGGACCGACAAAGCCGGTCTTCCCCGCTACTGCGCAACTCAGCTTTATGATGGTGCCACGGGTGAAGAATTCGACCAAAAGGCAACCGTAGGTGTGACCTACATGCTTAAGCTCGGTCACATGGTAGAAGACAAGATGCACGCACGTTCTATCGGACCATACTCTCTCATCACTCAGCAACCTCTTGGTGGTAAAGCCCAATTTGGTGGTCAGCGTTTCGGAGAAATGGAAGTCTGGGCAATCGAAGCCTTCGGTGCTAGCCATGTGCTTCAAGAAATCCTCACCATTAAGTCCGATGATGTCACCGGCCGTTCCAAGGCTTACGAAGCTATTGTTAAGGGTGATCCCATGCCAACTCCTGGCATCCCCGAATCACTCAACGTGTTGCTCCATGAGCTCCGTGGTCTCGGTCTCAGCATCTCGCTCGACTAATCACAAGCATCTTTCTCACCCACATATATTTCAGTTATGGCTTTCAAGACAGACAGAAAGATAAAAACTAACTTCACCAAGATTACCATAGGCTTGGCTTCTCCTGAAGAAATTCAGGAGAACTCCTATGGCGAAGTATTGAAACCCGAAACCATCAACTATCGCACCTACAAGCCCGAGCGCGATGGACTTTTCTGCGAACGCATCTTCGGTCCTACCAAGGACTATGAGTGCCACTGCGGAAAGTATAAGCGCATTCGCTACAAAGGCATCGTCTGCGACCGTTGTGGTGTGGAAGTGACCGAGAAAAAGGTGCGTCGTGAGCGTGCTGGACACATCCAGTTGGTCGTGCCTGTAGCACACATCTGGTATTTCCGTTCTCTTCCCAACAAGATGGGCTACCTTCTCGGTATCCCCACCAAGAAGCTCGATCAAATCATCTACTACGAACGTTATGTTGTCGTACAACCTGGTGCTCTTGCAGATGATTTCGCAGTCAACGATTTGTTGACCGAAGACGAATATCTCGATGCTTTGGCTAAGCTCCCTCGCGAAAATCAATATCTCGAGGACAGCGACCCCAATAAGTTCATCGCAAAAATGGGTGCAGAGGCAATCCTCGACCTTTTGCAACGCATCGACCTCGACAGCCTCTCCTATGAGCTCCGCGACCGCGCCAACAGCGATGGTTCTGTAGCCAAGAAGAACGATGCCCTCAAGCGTCTCCAAGTCGTAGAGTCTTTCCGTGCCTCTAAGGATCGCAACAAGCCCGAGTGGATGATCATGAAGATTATCCCCGTCACTCCTCCCGAGTTGCGTCCCCTCGTTCCCCTTGATGGTGGTCGTTTTGCCACTTCCGACTTGAACGACCTCTATCGCCGCGTGCTCATTCGCAACAATCGCCTCAAGCGTTTGCTCGAAATCAAGGCTCCCGAAGTCATCCTCCGCAACGAAAAGCGTATGCTTCAAGAAGCTGTGGATAGCCTCTTCGACAACAGCCGTAAGAGTAGTGCAGTGAAGAGCGAAAGCAACCGCCCCCTCAAGTCACTCTCTGACTCATTGAAGGGTAAGCAAGGTCGCTTCCGTCAAAACCTTCTCGGTAAGCGTGTCGACTATTCTGGTCGTTCCGTTATCGTTGTAGGTCCCGAACTCAAGATGGGAGAATGCGGTCTTCCCAAGCTCATGGCAGCAGAGCTCTATAAGCCCTTTGTCATCCGCAAGCTCATCGAGCGCGGTATCGTGAAGACCGTGAAGAGCGCGAAGAAGATTGTCGATCGTCGCGATCCCATCATCTGGGATATCCTCGAACTCGTCATGAAGGGACACCCCGTGTTCCTCAACCGTGCTCCATCGCTTCACCGTCTCTCCATCCAGGCGTTCCAGCCCAAGATGATTGAAGGTAAGGCTATCCAGCTCCACCCCTTGGCATGTACTGCATTTAACGCCGACTTCGACGGTGACCAAATGGCAGTCCACCTCCCCCTCTCCAACGAAGCCATCTTGGAGTCACAAATGCTCATGTTGCAGAGCCACAACATCCTCAACCCTGCCAACGGTGCACCTATCACAGTGCCCTCGCAGGACATGGTGCTCGGTCTCTACTACATCTCTAAGCTCCGTCCTGGTGCGAAGGGTACTGGTCTCACCTTCTACGGACCTGAAGAAGCCATCATCGCCTACAACGAAGGCAAGGTTGCGATGCACGCACCTGTCAAAGTGTTGGTAGACGACATCAATGAGAGTGGTCTCCCCATCCGTCATTTGGTAGAAACTTCTGTAGGTCGTGTCATTGTCAACGAAGTTATTCCTAGCGAAGTCGGTTTTGTTAATACCATCATCTCTAAGAAGTCTCTCCGCGACATCATCACCAAGGTCATCAAGTGTGTTGGTATGACCCGCGCTTGCGAATTCCTCGATGGCATCAAAAACCTCGGTTATCGCAAGGCATACGAAGGTGGTCTTTCATTCAACCTCGACGATATCATCATTCCTAAGGAAAAGGCTGAAATCGTAAAGGCTGGTAACGACCGCATCGAACAAATCATGGGTGACTATGGTATGGGTTTCATCACCGACAACGAGCGTTACAACCAAGTTATTGACACTTGGACCAAAGTGAACAGCGACATCAAGAGCACCCTCATGAAGCAAATGACCGAAGCCGACCAAGGTTTCAACGCAGTCTTTATGATGCTCGACTCTGGTGCTCGTGGTAGCGCCGACCAGATCGCTCAGCTCGCTGGTATGCGTGGTTTGATGGCGAAGCCCCAAAAGGCAGGTGCTGACACCCGTTCTACGATTGAAAACCCCATCCTTTCTAACTTTAAGGAAGGTATGTCCGTGTTGGAGTACTTTATCTCTACCCACGGTGCGCGTAAGGGTCTTGCGGATACCGCTTTGAAGACTGCCGACGCAGGTTACCTCACTCGTCGTCTTGTAGACGTGTCACACGATGTCATCATCAACGAAGAAGACTGTGGCACCCTCCGCGGACTCGTTTGCACCGCATTGAAGAATGGTGAAGAAATCGTTTCTTCTCTCTCTGAGCGTATCCTCGGTCGCGTTTCTGTTCACGACATCGCACACCCCGAAGATGGACACATCCTCGTGCACAGTGGTGAAGAAATCACCGAAGCCATCGCAGCAGCTATCGAGGCTGCAGGCATCGAAGAAGTAGAAATCCGTTCCGTTCTCACCTGCGAAAGCCGTCATGGTGTCTGCATGAAGTGCTACGGTCGCAACCTCTCTACCTCTAAGATGGTACAGAAGGGTGAAGCTGTGGGTGTCATCGCTGCACAATCCATCGGTGAACCTGGTACGCAGCTCACACTCCGTACGTTCCACGCCGGTGGTATCGCCGGTGGTGCTGCTGCCAACGCAACTATCGTGGCTAAGAGCGACTGCCGTGCTGAATTCGACGAACTCCGCACTGTAGACGTGATGGGCGACGACGGCACTCCCGGCAAGGTGGTTGTGTCTCGACTCACCGAAGTTCGCTTCATCAATGAGAATACAGGCATTGTCCTTTCTACCCAAAACGTACCTTACGGCTCACAACTCTTCGTCAATGATGGTCAGAGCATCTCTAAGGGAACTGTGGTGGCTAAGTGGGACCCCTTCAACGCCGTTATCGTTACCGAAGTGGCTGGTCGCATTGTCTTCGAAGACGTGCGTGAAGGTGTCACCTATCGTGTCGAAGAAGACGAAGCTACTGGTCTCCGCGAACGCATCATCACCGAATCTAAGGAACGTGGTGTAGTGCCTACTGCGCACATCGTCAACGAAAGTGGCGAAACGCTCCGCACTTACAACTTCCCCATCAACGGTCACTTGGCTGTCGAAGACCAACAAGTGCTCAAGGCGGGTGACGTCATCGTCAAGATTCCTCGTGTTGTCGGTTCTGCTGGTGACATCACCGGTGGTTTGCCTCGTGTGACTGAGCTCTTCGAGGCGCGCAATCCATCCAACCCCGCTGTCGTTTCTGAAATTGATGGTGAAGTCACCATGGGTAGCATCAAGCGCGGTAATCGTGAAATCATCGTAACTTCTAAGCTCGGTGAAATCAAGAAGTATCTCGTGCCTCTCTCCAAGCAAATCTTGGTACAAGAGAACGACTACGTTCGCGCTGGTACTCCTCTCTCCGATGGTAGCATCACTCCTGGCGACATCCTTGCCATCCAAGGTCCTACTGCCGTTCAGGAATACATCGTCAACGAGGTGCAAGACGTTTATCGTTTGCAAGGTGTAAAAATCAACGACAAGCACTTTGAAGTTATCGTGCGTCAGATGATGCGCAAGGTGCAGATCAACGAAGCTGGTGACACCCGCTTCCTCGAATCTCAAATCGT
>JABZGM010000005.1 GCA_015259235.1 Alloprevotella sp.
GCTTTCACGGCATCCACTTCGGAGAGCATGGGAAGCACAGCATTCATTTTCACATTTTCGGACGCCTTAAGTTCGATTTCTGTGCGAATGTAGTGGCTACCATCTCTGAGGATAGCGCGCCATGTCACTGTGAGTTTGTCTTTGGTGAAGGTTGCTTCGATGGCTTTTCCTGCAAGTTTTTCTGCACCACGTGTGGCTTTATCGTTGGCTGTGTAGTTGATTTCTTTTACACCACCTACGAGTGTCATTTCAGACGACTTGATCACTTGACTACCGTTGCCGAGACGTAGTTCAAAGAGTTCTGTGCCTGCTTTAAGGTCCATTTCTGGGCATCCTCCGAAGCGAAGTTGCTGACCTTGCAGTGTGAAAGTGGCTGTGAGGAGCTGATTTTTCAGCACATAGTTGCTTCCACTATGTTCTAGCAGCGCTGTGCCTGCTTGTTGCGTTTGTGGGAAAACCACACTTTGCGCCTTGGCAGCAGGCATTTGCAGGGCAAGTGTGAGTAGGGCAGCGGTGAGCGCCATCGTTGTAGATTTTCTATTCATGGACAAATAGATTGCTTTTATGGTATAATGTTGTTTCTTTTGTGGTAGATTTGAATAAGAAGTTCAGGGCTATCTAGAACTTAGGGGCAAATATACATATTTTTTTCGTTTTTCCAGACATTTGCTGACTTTTATGTGGATAAGAGGTAGATTTCTTGCAAAATTATTCTATTGTCGCAGCTAAAAAGCCAAGACGAAATCAGAAAAAGTCAAGCTAGAAGAAATAATTGCAGGTTATAGTGGTGCTAGGTCATGAGAAAGGGTTTTGAAAAAGCTCCTATGTCTATGAGAAAACGTGGGAGATTTTTGAAAAAACGTGGGAGATTTTCGGAAAAACGTGGGAGAAAATTTTAGAAATCTCCGACGTTTTATTTCTGGCAAGGGAGAAGTGGAGAGGTGGAGACGAGTCTAGGAAAAGGAAAATAGCAACGTCCGTGTCATGGTATGATAACTTGACACGGACGTTGTGTATATATAGGAGGAGAAAACGATAAAATCTTTCGGAGCAGCGCGATAAGCAATGATACTCTCACACGAGTCGTGAAGACTATATTTTCTTGTTGAGCCAAGTGCCACGACGCATATAAAGGAAAGATCCCAGAAGCAAGATGAGCGAATAGAAAAGCTCGGCACACCAAGCCACGGTGAGGCTGCAACGCAAATAGAACACGACATAACTGATGAAACCTACATAGAAGAATAGGGCAATGAGTTCGATGACGAGGGCAGAACGTGTGTTACCCGAACCTGAGATGCAACTGAAGAGAATGAAGCCAGGAACGAGCAAAGTAGAACTCACACTCAACACGCGCAAGGGCTCGATGCAAGCCGCTATGGTAGGAGCTTCGTTGGTGAAGATACCCACGATGGGCACTGGGAATATCCACAGGAGCATCCACAAGGGCACGATGGACACTACTGCCATGAGGGTGGCGCGTTTGATCATGGGCACTACGGCTTCACGATGGTCAGCTCCGAGAAGGTTGGAGGTGAGGGTGGAGGCAGTGGAGGCAAACGCCACAAGGGTGACGAACATGAAGTTGGAGATGGCTCGCATCACGTTGGTGGCTGCCAGTTCGCGTGAGCCCAAATGCTCCACGGCGATGAAGAAGACGAACCATGTGGTGAGCGAAAGGAAGTTTTGCACCATCGTCCAAATGGAGATATTGAGCATCTTGCCCAGTAGACGCCACTTAAACTTGGGCAAGCGGTGGAGGGCAAATTTGTGATAATCCACTTTCCACCACGTATATCCGATGAAAAAGAGCATCGAAAATC
Source organism: Alloprevotella sp. (assembly GCA_015259235.1). Classification (GTDB taxonomy): domain Bacteria; phylum Bacteroidota; class Bacteroidia; order Bacteroidales; family Bacteroidaceae; genus Alloprevotella. The sequence continues at coordinate 1,824 of JABZGM010000005.1, forward strand.
CACTTGCCATCGAAGAGGCGATGGCTGCTCCTGCGATGCCGAGTTTGGGAAATCCGAAGTGACCAAAAATGAGCAAGTAGTCGAACACCACATTGCTCAGCACCATCACGATAGAGTTGAACTTGAGGGTGCCCGTCTGCGTAGTGGCGACGAAGAACGCGCGAAACAGACAAGCCACCATGCTAAAGTAGATGCCCCACATGCGCCACCCCAGATAGGTCCAAGCGGCTTCGTAAACTTGAGGATTACTGATGACGCGAGACAGTAGATAGGGACCCGAGAGTTGGATGATGATCAGAATTACTGTGGAAGTGACGCTGAGGAACGCTAGACTGTGATAGAACACCACACCAATGTCTTGGTAGTTCTGCTCGCCATTGCGACGACCCATCAAGATTTGTGCGCCAGAGCAGAAGCCCAAGATAAGCATAAACACCACGATGAAGAAGATACCGCCCAAGGCAGAGGCACCTAATTCGATTTCCCCCACGCGCCCCAGAAAGGCGGTGTCGGTCATGCCGACTAATTGCTCCACCAGCGCACTGATGAGTACGGGAAAAGCAATCTTCCAAATGTCGCGATAGGAGTAGTTGGAAAGGAGGGTAGTGGTATCGGTAGAAGAGGAGTTCAAAGACATAAAGGAGTGTCGGGGTAAGGATGGAGAAGAATGCGTCCCTCTCTTCGTGGGGTTCATCTCTAGTTCTGGGACAATCTTAGCGGCATAGTGCCTGTTTACGAGAAGAGAGCCTGCAAAGGTACATATTTCAAGTCAAATAGGCTTGATTTCTAAAGGGAAAATGCGTAACTTCGCGTTCAAAATCAGCATAAAGAAGTATGAAACTTCATTTCTTAGGCACGGGCACTTCTATCGGTGTCCCACAAATGGGCTGCTCATGCGAAGTTTGTCGGTCGGAAGATCCGCGAGACAAACGCCTGCGCTGCTCCGCATTGGTCGAAACAGATGACCATCGACTCATTCTCATTGATTGTGGTCCGGACTTTCGTACACAGATGCTCCGATTTATTGCAGAGCATCCCTACACCGCCGACACGTCAGTGCCTTATTCAGTGCGCAAGATGAGCGAAATGAGCGACGAACAAGCGCGCAAGATGGGACTACACGAGGCCCCTCGCTTTGACTATGCCATGCCCTGCATAGAAGCGGTGCTGCTCACACACGAACATTTCGATCATGTGGCAGGATTGGACGACCTCCGTCCCTTTAGCTACTTCCATTCCATTGATGTTTGGGCAGAACCCAACGTGGCAACTGCCATCACCAACCACATGGGCTATGTGTTTGGCGCGAAGCATTATCCCGGTGCGCCCAAACTCACCATGAATCATTTGGACGTGGAGCAGTCCATCACCATTGGCGAGAATGAAATAGTGCCTATTCGGGTGTATCATGGCAAGTTGCCCATCCTCGGATTTCGCATGGGGTCGCTGGCTTATCTCACCGATATGTCGAAGCTAGGGGAAGAGCAGATGGAGAAGCTCGCAGGGGTGAAAACCCTTGTGGTGAGTGCACTCCGCCGCGAGGTGCATGCCACGCACCAGACCATTGATGAGGCGATCGAATTTAGTAGGGCAGTGGGTGCCGAACGCACCTATTTCATCCACATGTGCCACACGGCAGGCAAACAAGCCGAGATGGACGAACAACTGCCCGAAGGGGTGCGCTTCGCCTATGACGGACTGACCATCGAGTGCTAAAGCAGGGGCAATTCCGTCCTGCTAGTTGGTCAATCCGCTCAAAAATTGTAATTTTGCAGCCAAAGAAAAGAAAATAACCCTATGGCAACTCCCAAAATCATGCTTACCGGCGACCGTCCCACTGGTCGTCTTCACATCGGACACTACGTGGGTTCGCTCCGTCGCCGCGTAGAACTCCAAAACCAAGGCGACTTCGACAAGATGTTTGTCTTCATCGCCGATGCACAAGCCTTGACCGACAACACGGACAATCCTGAGAAGGTGCGTCAAAATGTGGTGGAAGTCGCGCTTGACTACCTTGCTTGCGGTCTCGACCCCGAGAAGGTGACCATTTTTATCCAAAGCCAAATCCCCGAACTTTGTGAGTTGGCTTTCTACTTCCAAAATTTGGTGACGGTGAGCCGCTTGCAGCGCAACCCAACGGTGAAGACCGAAATCGGTATGCGAGGATTTGAAGGAAGTATCCCCGTGGGATTCTTCACTTATCCCATCTCTCAAGCTGCCGACATCGCTGCTTTCCGTGCCAACGTGGTGCCTGTGGGGGAAGACCAACGCCCCATGATCGAACAAGCCACAGAAATCGTGCGCCGCTTCAATCATATCTATGGCGACACTCTCGTAGAGCCCAATATCATGCTCCCTGACAATCAGGCTTGCATGCGCCTTCCTGGTATTGATGGAAAGGCGAAAATGTCTAAGTCTTTGGGCAACTGTATCTACCTCTCTGAGACTGCTGACGAAATGGCGAAGAAGGTGAAGGTGATGTACACCGATCCCACTCACCTCTCTGTCAATGATCCTGGACATGTGGAGGGAAACACCGTTTTCACTTATCTCGATGCGTTCTGCCGCGATGAGCATTTCGGTCTTTACTTTCCCGACTATGCAAATCTCGATGAGATGAAGGCGCACTACATGCGTGGCGGTCTTGGAGACGTGAAGTGCAAGAAATTTCTTGAGAAAGTGCTCAACGAAACCCTTGAACCTATCCGCGCCCGTCGCCTAGAGTTCCAGAAGGATATCCCTGCTATCTATGATATGCTCCGTCGTGGTTGCGAAGAGGCTCGTGCCGTAGCTGCTGACACCTTGGCAGATGTGCGTCGTGCTATGAAAATCAACTACTTCGACGACGAAGCGTTGATTGCAGAACAAGCACAGCGTTTTGCGCAAGAGCAATAATCTAGCATCAGCCTCTGCAAGGTTTTAGACAAAAATCCGCTTTTTACTGCGGAGAAAAGGGTGAAAATCGGCTCTGCGTGTGAAAAATGCGCAGATTTCTTGGTCGTGCCAAGAAAATGTGCTAACTTTGCACCTCGAATGGACCCGAGTTATCTTTTGATGGCTCAAGTCCTTGATCAACGAATAATAATAATATCGATATAAAACAACAATGAAAAGAACGTTCCAACCCCACAATCGCAAGCGAAACAACAAGCATGGTTTCCGTCAGCGTATGGCGACTGCTAACGGTCGTCGTGTTTTGGCTTCTCGTCGTGCTAAGGGCCGCAAGAAGCTCACTGTATCTGATGAAGTACACGGTAAGAAGTAATCCTTCTACTTTGTTTCTACAGAACAACTCCTACAAGAGCAGCTCGCAAGGGTTGCTCTTTTTTTGTGTCCTTTCCCTAGAAGACTGAAAAAACTTACTACTTTCCCTTCCGTAAAATCAAAAACTTACACTTTCTTTCTAGAGGTGATATTTTGTATATTGGAGATATTGCAGTAACTTTGCAGAGTTATGACCTTCAAAGAATTCTACCAAAGACTGACAGGACGCTATTTGTGGGGAAATCTCCTCGCAATGGTACTCACCCTTGTGGTGGTAGTCGTGGGCTTGTTTGTCTTTCTCCATTTCTATACGCATCACGGCGAGACTGTCGCTGTGCCCGATGTGCGCGGACAGCGTGCTGAGGTTGCCATTCGCAAACTGGAGGCTATGGGCATGCGCGCTGAGGTGGTGGACACTGGCTACAATCCTCGTGAACTTGCCGATGTGATTCTAGACCAAGACCTATTGCCGGGCTACAAAGTCAAGCTGAATCGACTCATTCATCTCACAGTCAACGCTGCTTCTCCACGCCCTGTGGCGCTTCCTGATATTGCCGACAACTGTTCGCTGCGCGAAGCTCGTATGCGTCTTGAGATTCTCGGATTTCGCTTGACCCCCATCCGTCGCATCCGTGGTGACCGCGACTGGGTCTATGCCGTTGAAGTGCACGGAAAAGAAGTGCGCTCTGGCGAACGCCTCAATGTCAAAATCCCTCTCACTCTCGTGGTGGGAGATGGCGCAGAAGAAGAGGTCTTCAATGGCAACGATTCTCTCGATCGCATCTATTTCTCTCGCGACACCACAACACTCGTGGGAGAAGAGTAAACACTTTTAGCTGATCTCAAAGCTGTCTATCGCAAGACCGCCTTATTTATACACTCCATTTAGCCCAACGATATGACGCAAGACGTGAGTTTTGAAGAAGAACTTGATTTTGACGAACTCGAAATGTCAGCTCCTTCCAACGAAGAGGTGGAAATCACTGCCACTTCTGGGGAGGGTGAGCTCTATGAACACTATCGAGTAGTTGCCGACAAAGGACAACAACTCCTGCGTGTAGATAAGTTTCTCATCAATCTCATGCACGACACCTCGCGCAATCGCATCCAAGCGGCTGCCGAAGCTGGTTGCATTCATGTCAATGGGCGTGCCGTGAAGAGTAACTACCGCGTTAAGCCTAATGACGTGGTGACTTTGATGCTCAATCGCCCTAAATTTGACAGTAGCATCAAACCTGAGGACATTCCCCTCAATGTAGTTTACGAAGACGACCAACTTGTGGTCATCAACAAGCCTGCAGGACTCGTGGTGCACCCAGGTTGTGGCAATTATAGCGGCACTTTGGTCAATGCCCTCGCATGGCACCTGCGCGACAATCCCGACTATGATCCCAACGATCCCACGGTGGGATTGGTGCACCGCATCGACAAAGACACCAGTGGGCTACTCGTAGTGGCGAAAACACCAGAGGCGAAGACAAATCTCTGTGCGCAGTTCTTCCACAAGACCACGCGCCGCAAATATCGCGCTTTGGTATGGGGCAATATCCAAGCCGACGAAGGACGCATCGAAGGAAACATCGGGCGCAATCCGAAAGATCGTATGCAAATGGCAGTCTTCCCTGTGGATAGTGGCATTGGCAAACCTGCGGTGACGCACTATCGTGTGTTGGAACGCTTTGGTTATGTCACGCTCGTGGAATGTGTGCTCGAAACAGGGCGAACACACCAAATCCGCGCTCACATGAAGCATCTCGGACATCCCCTCTTTGCTGATGAACGTTACGGTGGACACCAAATCCTATGGGGTACCAACAGCGGAACGTACAAGAGTTTTATCCACAACTGCATGAGTCTTTGTCCCCGTCAAGTGCTGCATGCCTTGACCCTTGGATTTCAGCACCCTACCACTGGAGAGGAAATGGATTTCACCTCACCGCTTGCCGACGATATCGTGGCGCTCCTCGACAAATGGCGCACCTATATCGGGGGATTGCAAAAGAATCTCTAAACCGTTTGCGTCTTTTATCGCTGAAGTCTTGCAATCGGTGGATTGAATCTCCCCACTTTGGGGATTGCACCGCTCCTTCTTGGCGTTGAATCCTCCATCATCTTAAAGCAGAAGTCGAAATTTTCGCTTTCTCCTTCCCTTATCTCGCATCGCTAATTCCTATATATATCAATGAAGAAGCAAATCGCTATTATTGCCGGAGGTGATTCCTCAGAGCATGATGTGTCGCTGCGCAGCGCAGCTGGTATCTTTTCGTTCATGGATGCCGAAAAATATGATTGCTACATCGTAGAACAGCGTGGCAATGCCATGCAAGTACTCGTAGAAGACGAGAAGATTCCGATGAATCTCCACGACTTCTCCTACACCCATAAAGGCGAGCGTCGCACGTTCGACTTTGCCTACATCACCATTCATGGCACTCCTGGTGAGAATGGTATCCTTCAAGGTTATTTCGATCTCATTGGTCTTCCTTATAGCACCAGTGGGGTCTTGGTAGAGGCTTTGACATTTAACAAATTTGCGTTGAACAATTATCTCCGCTCTCTGCCCAATCTCCACGTAAGTGATAGCATCATGGTGCGTCGTGGCATGACTTTGCCCACAGCCTCCGAGGTGGTGGAAAGAGTAGGGCTTCCCTGCTTCATCAAGCCCAATGCTGGCGGCAGTTCCTTCGGTGTGACGAAGGTGAAGACCGAAGCAGAAGTGCTTCCTGCCATCGAAAAGGCCATGAACGAGAGTGATGAGGTGATGATTGAGCGTTTGTTGGTCGGCACCGAAATCACTTGTGGCTGTTTCCGTCGCAAGAATGGCGAAGTAGTCACCTTCCCCATCACAGAAGTAGTGGTGAAGGGCGTAGAGTTCTTCGACTACGAAGCCAAATACGAAGGCAAGAGCGACGAAATCACTCCTGCGCGCATTGCCCCCGAAACAGCAGCTCGTGTGAGCGAAATGACACAATATATCTATCGCCAGCTCGATTGCTACGGCATCATTCGCATCGATTACATCCTCTCAGGCGAGAAGGGCAATGAACAAATCAATCTGCTCGAAATCAACACCACGCCTGGCATGACGCCTGCTTCGTTCATTCCTCAACAAGTGCGTGCTTCTGAGTTTGAAATTGCCGACGTGCTTTCTGAAATCATCGAGGGCAAGTTTGCCTAATCGAAATAAATACGCGTAAAAAGCGCGTGTTCGCAACATATCATTAAAGGTATTCCCTAAATATCGCAATTATGCAACATATTCCTGCGGAGTTTGACGACATCCGGTCGCACACCGATGCCGAGATTCGCCCTAGTTTTCAGGCACTGCTCCACGATCGTCTCTTCATGCGCGTGCTTCGTGGCTTCGTCCCATGGTTGCCCGTAAGTTGGATTCGTGCTTTCTTGCAATTCACCTTCCTTGGGGTGAACAGCGTGTTGGGCTTTCAGAAACGCTACATGTTGCGCGCCATGCACCTCCTCATGTGGCGCACCACCAAAGGGGTCAAATTGGATTATAGCGCCCTTCGAGAGAAGCGTGCAGGGTATACCTATATTTCCAACCATCGTGACATTGTGCTCGATGTAGCGATGCTCGATGTTATCTTGATGGACAACGGATTTCCCAATACAGCCCAAATTGCTATTGGTGACAACCTCTTGATTCATCCTTGGATTGAGCAGTTTGTACGCATGAACAAAGGTTTCCTCGTGCGTCGCTCTGTGGCAGCCCGTCAACTTCTGGAAGCAAGTAAGCACATGAGCCGATACATGCACTACGTCATCGGCACGCGCGAAGACAATATTTGGATTGCCCAGCGTGAAGGACGTGCAAAAGACTCCAGCGACCACACACAGCCCTCTGTGTTGCGCATGATGGCACTAGGAGGTGATGGAAATCACTATGAGAACCTTCGCCACATGCAAGTCGTTCCGCTCACGATTTCTTACGAATATGACCCTTGCGACTACTTGAAAGCCAAGGAATTTCAACAGAAGCGCGATGATGCCACCTTCAAGAAGTCGAAGCAAGACGACCTCGACAACATGCGCGTGGGCATCCTCGGCAAGAAAGGGCGTGTGCATTACCGCACTGCCGACTGCATCAACCATTGGTTGGAGGAGTACAAAGACCTTTCTGCCAAAGAATTCTTTGAAGCTGTGGCAGCGCGCATAGATCGCGACATCCATGCGGGCTACGAACTTTATCCCAACAACTATGTAGCTGCCGATCTCTTGGAAGGGGGGAAGCGATTTGCCAATCATTACACAGCCAAGGATGTGGCGCGTTTTGAGAAGTATCTGCAAAGCCGTCTCGATCTCATCGAGTTGCCCAATAAGGATGAGGCTTATTTGCGCGAACGCATGCTCACGATGTATGCCAATCCGCTCTACAATTACCTCAAAGCACACGAAGGCTAATTCCTCCATTTTGTCCCTTTTGCACGAAACATCATGATTTTTTCCTCGTTAAAGCCCTTTTTCTCTCGCTTTATCCTCCTCATCCTATGGGGAGTGGGAAGTTTGTTGTTGGTGCAATGCGATAAAGATGAGGATCTCCTGCCAGCTTTGCGCACTGACCTCCTTTTGGTACGCACCGATGCTCAAGGGCGTGTCATGCAGTTGATCACAGACGAGGGAGAAATCTTGTTTCCTTCGCAGCCCATAAGCGGTGGTCGCACCGATACCACCTATCGCGTCTTGGCTGTCTACCATCGCCATGAGGCGTCGGCGCAAGTGGAGGTGCGACACCTGGTGCAGATTCCTACTGCTCCTCCGGTGCAGTTGGACGAGAAGCAACAACAAGATGCTCCCATCCAACTATTGTCGCTGTGGAAAAGTAAGACTTTTCTGAATCTCCGTTTCGGCATTCCCAAAAGTTTTCACGGACAACACACCATCGGATGGGCATACCGTGGCATCATCCAGCAGACTGATGGGCACCGCTTACTTCGTTTGCAACTCTATCACAATGCGTATGCCGATCGCAATGATTATTATGAAGATGCCTATCTCTCCTGTCCCCTCCAGTCATTCTCGCAATGGCTCACCGCAGGACGCGACAGCATCGTCTTAGAAGTCAATACCTACCAAGGGCGATACACGAAAGTTTTTCCCTACTGATCGGTTGTTGGGCACAATCGTTTCTGTTTTCAGGGTAAATCTCGCTTGAGATGCGCACTTCCACTCTCTGAATGCTCCGATACGCTCAGGCGTGTTGCCGACTTAGTCACTTAGTTTTTTTCTAAATAATACCTATTGCATGCTCCTATCACCAGAAAACATACAGCAACAAACGCGTGCTTTGTGGGAGTCCTCCTTTCCCGAAGTCTCTTCCGAACGTCTTGATCTCTATTTTCAGCGTCGTTATGCCGATGAGCGCAATGTAACAGTGCGCCACGATGGCAAAGTTCGTGCTGCCGTGCAAGTACTTCCTTTCAAATTCCTCTTTGGTGGCAAAGGTGTCTCTGTGGGACACCTCAATGGTCTTTGTGCAGAAAGTGGTGCAGATCAAGGCAAACTCGAGGCTCAAGTGATGCGTCAAGCGCTCCGCAAAATGTATGATGAGGGACAAATGTTGAGCTTTTTGCTTCCTCACGATGAGAAGCATCGCAAAGCCATCGAGAAATCGCATCTCGGTAGCTTTTGGACCGCAACACATCGTTTGTTGGTTCCCTTCGATCTCCCCGAAAACTATCGTCCTGATTTTAATATCGACATTCTTCCAGAAGAGACTTGGGGACGCGAATTATGGACTTTCTACAACACTTTTGGTGGACGTCATGACTATGAAATCCGTCACGACCGCGATAGTTTTGAGACTGCGCTCCAACAGCATCAACAAGAAGGTGGACTACTCTTCGTGGCGCGTCGTCGTGGCAAGATAGTGGGTTTCTGTGTAGCCATTAAGCAAGCCCGCATGCTTAAGAGTGGTAAACCTTCGAAGAAGGATTTTTATGCCCACATTCGTTTTATGCTCACCACTGATCAAAATGTGGTTTACCATTTCCGTCGCAGAGTGGCAGAAGTGTTTGAGGTGCAGGAAGTGGCTGTTGTGGGCGGATGCCCAGGACGTGGTTTCAAAGAGGCTAAGCCCTACGCCATGGCGCGTGTGGTTGATGTCTTAGGTTTCCTCCAGTTCTTAGGACGTGTGCACCCTGGTTTGCAACTCACAGTGGGAGTAGAGAACGACGAAGATATCCCCGAAAACAATGGTTATTACGAACTCTATGAAGGCGAAGTGCGTGTGCTCGAACATCGCCCCGACAATGTACTTACAGCTGGTGGACTTGCTGCGCTTTTGCTCGGTAGTCAACCGGTGCAATTGCCTCTGATGCTTGATGAGTGATCTCGATATCCCCATTACACATCGATGGTTTTGCCGTGTGCGAAGCCATCGATGTTGTGTTTTCTACCCCTTTTCCCTTGCCCTATTGCGCACCTACTCCTCCTTGCATAAGCTGTTGGGGAGTGGGGGGAAGGTGTTGTTGCTGTTGGCTCTGGTGACACTTCCCCTGCAAGCACAGTTGGCTCAAGTGTTACCCCAGAGAGCTTTGTCGAAATGGAAGGTCCCTGCAGGGAATTATAGTGGCATCACCCCTTTGGGCAACAACCGTTTCGCTGTGGTCAGTGACAAAGCGCCGAGTCTGGGTTATTTTGAGTGGGAAATCCTGCAGGATAGTCTCACGGGACAAGTCACGCACGTGTCTGCACTGGGCTTTCGTCCGTTGCAGTCGAGGGAAAAACAAGCTGAGGATGCCCTCGATGTGGAAGACTTGGTTTTTGATGCACAGCGTGGAGCGGTGTGGATAGCCAACGAAGGTGACCAAACGCTCACAGCCTACGACACCGCTACGCAACAGCGTGCTGCAACGATGGATATTCCTCCTTATTTTTCGCGAGATAGCATTTTTGCCAACTTAGGTTTTGAAGCACTTGCCCATGATGCAGTCACCCAACTCTGGTGTAGCACGAGCGAATCACCACTTCGAGCTGACGCTCCTGCGCGTCCTGAGCAACTGTTGCCCAAGATGACGCTCAACTTACGCCTTGCCTTCTGGGATAGCACCTTCACTGCTCGTCGCATTGTGCCTTATCGCATGGCAACTTCGCAACTTTCGCGACAAGCACGCTATTATCTGCAAGGGGTGCCAGCTCTTTGTTTTTTGCCCAATGGGTCTTTGCTCGTGATGGAGCGCGAACTCTCAGTGCCTCGCACCTACTTGGGCGCGAAATGCCACATTCGTTTGCGATGGATGGCTGCCAAAGCCCTGCAGCAGTGGGCAGTGAGTATAGAAAGTCTCAGCTCAGATGCAAGGAGCACTGCTACATCGCTTACCGCCACGCAATGGACTGCACTTGCGCCTCAGACTCCAGTGGCAGAGATTGCAGAATGGCGCACCCAATTAGGCATCTTTAGCCGTAGTCTAGCCAACTATGAAGGGATGTGTCTGGGACGTCGTTTGGCAGATGGTCGTCAAACCGTGCTGTGTGTGAGTGACGCACAGGGTGGGGCAGGGCGTTGCGGAGTGCATCTCCGCGATTTCCTCCGCGTGGTCGTGCTGGATCGCCAATGCACCGATTGAGGTCGCAATAGTTTCTGGGGCATTCCCTCATTTTCCCCTCCTTCCTCCAAAATGTACGAATGACCGATTTTGTTTTTATCTCGTTTATCACGAAGACGTCGGCAGTTTTGTTGCAAACTCTGGGAATGTTGGCGAGAAATCTCCGAAGTTCTTTCAAATAACTCCGAGCTATTTGAACACATCAGTCTCATCTCCTCCACTGCTGCCGATTTGGTTTTATCATCATTACTCATCCTATATTCGATACTCATGTTTTTTCTTGCCACTCCTGACTCATTAGGAGAGTTCGTCGTCAATTTGCTCTATGCATTGGGTTGCCTCATTGGCACCACGCATTTCACCACCAGTCCCGACCCACCGCAATCGAAGTTTTCTGCCGAAGTCGGGGTGCTGAGTGGGGTGAGCTATGAGCAACCCATCGGAGGGAAATTCTCTCTCGTGGGCAAAGCAGGGGTGACGATGCTCGATCAGGGTAACCCATGGGCGTATAGCGGTTTTCAACCCGCCGCAGAACTCGGCCTGCGCTGGTATTTCTCTGGTGTTTCTCCCAGCAATGCCAACAACGAAGGGAGCTACCTTGCGCTCCGCAGCTTCATCAGTTATCAAAAGATGGCGTTCTGGGCAGCTCGTCCTGACCTGTATCACCACGTAGCCGCATTTGACTACTCCCTTGTGTGGGGGCGCACATGGAATCTCAATCCACGCTGGGCATTGAAAACACAAATCGGCATCGGCGCGCATGGTTATCTCCGCACCTCAGCCCAAGAAGCCTTCTACGACCAACCTGAAAATTATGGCACCGAGACAAGTGGCCTCACTTGTCCCGTCGACATCGGCCTCGTCTATCGGTTTTGAGGAGTTGGATAAAAAATACATTGTATGCTTTCCAATTAGAAATGCACGGTATATTGAAATTTAGTTGGAGATTTCCTTGTAAGGAATGAAAGTTGTTGTTATCTTTACATCGATAAACTTAATGACCTATTTCAATGAAGAACTTCCTACTATGTGCATGTTGTTTTTCTCAAGATGACAATGAATGGGTTGGTCGTATTTTGTATTGGTAATCGACAATTATGTATTTCCTAGATTCTTCTTCAGGAGAGGTGATGGAATTTATGATGAAAATGCTTGTTGGCTTGTCCAGTATCATTGGATTCCCTAAAGTATCGACCACTCCTTACAAACCAGAGCCAAAATTAGCAGCCGAAGTGGGCGTGCTGAGTGGCGTGAGCTATGAACAACCCATCGGCGGGAAGTTTTCTGCCGTTGGAAAGCTGGGGCTTTCGATGTCTGACGAGGGAAACCCTTGGACGTATGCGGGATTTCAACCAACTGCCGAACTCGGACTGCGTTGGTATTTTGCAGGAATTACCGAAGACGGCAACAACGAAGGCAGTTATCTTGCGGTTCGTACGCAATGGGCATATCAGAGAATGGCATTTATCAAGTCCTACCCCGAAGAGCATAACCAACTCTATACCTATAGTGTGAGTCTTGTATGGGGACGATCGTGGAACATCAACGACCGCTGGGCGGTCAAGACACAAATAGGGATTGGCAACATTTGGAATGTTGAAAGTAAACGTCAGAAATGGGAGAATCGTAATCTTGATGGCTATCACGTTGGCAATGAATATGGAACGTTTTGCCCCGCGGACATCGGTGTGACTTATCGCTTCTAAACATAGCGTTTTCTCCTTTACTCGTATAGATATAGCGCAGCAAGTGGGCAGTGATGCCTGCGTGCTGCGCTGTTTGCAGAAAGAAGATAGCTTGCATTTTCGCGTTTTGCGGTGCGAAAGTGGACGTGTGCTAAATAAAAACTCCATGAAAATCGCTTGCAATACATAAAAAATTGTACCTTTGCAGTTACGTAAGACGATGAATCGTGAACATAGTCACCAATCTAAATCATTGGCATAACATGTTTTCCTTTGAGAATCAGTGTATAAAGCACGAGAAATCGGACTGTTCTCTCTCTGTTTCTTGAAGCGCACGCCAATATTTTGGGCGTGCTTGAATCGTTTGTGGACGCTTGTTCATCCCTTCCTTTCTCACCTTGATAGGGTGATAGCGACTGACAGGTCGAAAGATTAGACACTAAAAAATAACAATTTAAATATCTCCACTTAGCACAATGAACTTTACCCTTTTTGTCACAGCGTTGCTGACGGGTCTAGGGTTTGTAGGTCTCGTGTCGGTGCTCGTAAAACTATTGGCACCTCGCAGCTACAATCCTCAAAAAGAAGATCCCTTTGAGTGCGGTATTCCCACTCGCGGACGCTCGTGGATGCAATTTCGTGTAGGCTACTACCTCTTTGCCATCCTCTTCCTCATGTTCGATGTGGAGACCATGTTCCTCTTCCCATGGGCTGTCGTGATGCGTACGCTCGGTCCTGCGGCATTGTTGAGCATTGGTTTCTTCTTGTTTATCTTAGTTCTGGGACTCGCTTATGCCTGGAAGAAAGGAGCGTTGGAATGGCAGTAATCAAACGACCCGAAATAAACAATATCCCCTACGAAGAGTTTCAAGACAATGAAACGCTCGAAAAACTCGTGCAAGAATTGAACGAGAATGGAGTAGGGGTGATGGTGGGACAGCTAGACAAGCTCATCGACTGGGGACGCAGTAATTCTTTGTGGCCCTTGACCTTTGCTACTAGCTGCTGCGGTATCGAATTTATGGCTGTGGCTGCTGCGCGCTACGACATGGCACGTTTCGGATTTGAAATCACGCGTAACAGTCCGCGTCAAGCCGACGTGATTTTGGTGAATGGTACGATTACCACCAAAATGGCGCCTGTGTTGAAGCGTTTGTACAACCAAATGCCTGATCCCAAATATGTGGTGGCTATTGGTGGATGTGCCATCTCGGGTGGTCCTTTCACCAAGAGTTACCACGTGGTGAAGGGTGTGGACAAGGTGATTCCTGTGGACGTGTTTGTGCCAGGATGTCCTCCACGTCCCGAAGCCTTCTTGTATGGCATGATGCAATTGCAGCGCAAAGTGCGTGTGGAAAACTTCTTTGGCACGGTGAACCGCAAAGAAGAAGACCCCTACAAGAACGAGATGCAACAAGAATATAAAGAACTGCTTAACGAACAGGAGGAAGCATAATGGAAGAAAAAGAACAATTGACGCCTCAAACGGAAAATACCGCCGCGGAAGTTGCTCAAAGCACTTCTGAAACTGCTGCTCCTGCTGCGGAAGCAACTCAAGTGGCAGAAGTTAGTGCTGAAAAGGCAGCTCCTGCTGAAAAGGCTACTCCTGCTGCGGAAGCTCCTAAGGCAGAGGTTAGTGCCGAAAAGGCAGCTCCTGCTGAAAAGGCTACACCAGCTACAGAAGCACCCAATACTGAAGCACCCAAGGCAGAAGCACCTAAACCTGCTACGCCACGTCCTGCAGCGGCACCACGTCCTGCAGCGGCACCACGTCCAGCGGCGGCACCACGTCCAGCGGCGAAACCTGCTGCACCTGCGAAAAATGAGGTGAAAGCAGAAGTTGTCGATGCTAAGGAACTGCACAGCACTTTGGCAAAACTCAAAGAAGAAGGTTACATTTTCCTAGAAAACCTCACCGGTGTGGACTGGGGAGAAGAAGGAATGGGTGTGGTTTACAGCCTTTCTCACGGAGAAACCTTTGAAATGAAGCACGTTAAGGCTGTGGCAGAGAATAAGGAAGAACCTTATCTCGACACAGTTTGCGATCTTTGGGATATTGCCAATTTCTACGAACGTGAAGTTTACGACTTCTACGGCATCAAATTTTTGAACCACCCCGATATGCGACGCATCTTCTTGCGCGAAGACTGGGTGGGACATCCTTTCCGCAAGGACGACAAACCTGAAGAACACAACGAAGAAATCGCTGTTGGCGACGAACCAATCTCTGATCTGGCAGTGTGCTACACCCTCAATCAAGATGGTTCGCTCAATAAAACCGAAACTCCTCTCTTTGAGGAAGATGATTATGTCATCAACCTCGGTCCTCAACACCCCTCAACACACGGTGTGTTGCACTTCCGCACGCGCATTGACGGTGAAACGATTACGAAAATCGATCCACACCTCGGCTATATTCACCGCGGTATTGAGAAAATCAGTGAAGAACTGACTTATCCTCAGACGCTTGCGCTCACCGACCGTATGGACTACCTCGGTGCGATGCAAAACCGCCACGCTCTTTGCGCTTGTATAGAACAGGCTATGGGAGTGGAAGTGAGCGATCGCGTGCAAGTGATTCGTACTATCATGGACGAGTTGCAACGTATCGACTCTCACTTGCTCTTCTTCTCTTGCTTGTGCCAAGACATGGGTGCGACAACGGCGTTCCTTTATGGATTCCGCGACCGCGAACTCATTCTCGACATCTTTGAAGAAACTTGCGGTGGTCGTTTGATTCTCAACTACAACATGATTGGTGGTTTGGCTTACGACATTCACCCCAACTTCCAAAAGCGCGTGAAGGAATTCATCGTGACGATGCGCAAGAATCTCAAAGAGTACGACGATATATTCACGGGCAATGTGATTTTCCAAACACGTGCGAAGGGTGTAGGTATCATCACCAAGGAGCAAGCCATTTCGTTTGGTTGCACCGGCGGTACGGGTCGTGCCTCTGGTTGGAGCAACGACTTGCGTAAGCACCGTCCTTATGCCGCTTATGATCGTGTAGAGTTCAATGAAGTGGTGCGTACCGAAGGCGACAGCTTTGCGCGTTATATGATTCGTCTCGATGAGATTCGCGAATCGCTCCACATCATCGAACAACTGATTGACAACATTCCTGAGGGTAACTTCGCAGAGAAGATGAAGCCCGTGATAAAAGTGCCGGCAGGTAGCTACTATTCAGCCGTTGAGGGTAGCCGTGGTATCTTGGGTGTTTATCTCGAGAGCCGTGGTGATAAATTCCCTTATCGCTTGCACTATCGCGCCACAGGTTTGCCTCTCGTGGCAGTGATGGACACGGCATGTCGTGGCAATATGATTGCCGACTTGATTACTATCGGTGGAACCATCGACTATGTAGTGCCCGATATCGACCGATAATGCGAATTTCTCTCAAGGATTAACCCAATAACAAAACATATTATGTTTGATTTTTCTGTCGTGACGACTTGGCTGCACAGCTTGCTCTCTGGATGGATGGGAGACAGCTTGGCAATCTTGGTGGAATGCGTGCTGGTAGCTTTGGTTATCATCACCATCTACGCCATCTTCGCCATCATCATGATTTACGCAGAGCGTAAAGTCTGCGCAGCTTTCCAGTGCCGCATCGGTCCTGACCGTGTGGGTAAGTGGGGCTTGTTGCAGGTGATTAGCGACGTGCTCAAGATGATGACCAAAGAAGTCATCAATTTCCGTAAAACTGACCAGTTCTTGCACCGCATCGCGCCTTTCCTCGTGGTGACGGCTTCTATGGTCACCTTCGCTTGTTTGCCTTGGAACAAAGGCGCGCAAATCATTGATTTCAATGTGGGCGTGTTCTTCTTCCTGGCTGTGGGTAGTGTGGGTGTAGTGGGCATTTTGCTCGCTGGTTGGTCTTCCAACAACAAGTTTGCGCTTGTCGGTTCGATGCGTGCTGGTGCACAAATCATTTCCTATGAACTCTCCATCGGTTTGGTCATGCTCAGCATGATTTGCCTCACTGGAACCATGAGTTTCTCTGAAATTTGCCAACAACAAGCCGAATTGGGCTGGAATATTTTCCGTGGTCACATCGTAGCAATTCCTGCTTTTGTGATTTATCTCATTGCTGGTAATGCTGAATGTAACCGTGGACCTTTCGACTTGCCTGAAAGTGAAAGTGAATTGACCGCAGGTTACCACACCGAATATTCTGGTATGGACTTCGGTTTCTACTATCTCGCCGAATACCTCAACATCGTCATCTGCGCGGGTATGGCAGCTACCATGTTCTTGGGTGGTTGGGCTCCCCTCGTAGTGCCAGGTTTGGACGGATTCAACGAAGTGATGGCTTACATCCCTGGCTTTGTATGGTTCATCGGTAAAACATTCTTCGTCGTAGCTTTGTTGCTCTGGATCCGCTGGACATTCCCTCGTTTGCGTGTTGACCAAATATTGCGCCTAGAGTGGAAGTATTTGATGCCTATTTCAATGGTGCTCCTCGTGTTGATGGCAGTACTCGTTAGTTTCGGTTTGACTTTCTAATCTCACCTCCAAATAGATATAACAATGGAAAATCAAAATTATTTCTCTGGACTTGTAGGAGGTGTGAAGAGCTTGCTCACGGGAATGAAAACCACGATGCGCGAGTTCTGGACGCCTAAAATCACAGAGCGTTACCCCGAAAACCGCAAAGAAAACAAAATGTTCGAGCGTTTTCGTGGACAACTCATCCTTCCGCACAATGAACTCAACCAACACAAGTGCGTTGGTTGTGGAGTTTGTCAAAATGTATGTCCTAATGATACCATCATCATCGAAACAGAGATGCAGGAGGATCCTGAAACAGGACGTAAGAAAAAGGTGCTGCTCAATCATATCTACGACCACGGTCGCTGTATGTATTGCATGCTCTGCGTGACGAACTGTCCGCATGGTGCTTTGGATTTTGACAATGAATTTGAATATGCTGTTTTCGATAGAACCAAATTGGTGAAGCATTTGAATCACCCAGGTTCGGTGGTGCAGCCTAAAAAGTAATCTAATAAACTCAGCAAAATGAACGCATACAATATTATGTTTGTGGTGCTTGCCGTGCTGATCCTCTGCTCTTCCATCGCAACGGTGGTGACCAAGAGCATCATTCGCGCAGCCACTTATCTGCTGTTTGTGCTGCTTGGCACTGCTGGATTGTACTTCCTGCTGGGCTACACCTTCCTTGGTTCGGTGCAAATCATGGTTTACGCAGGAGGCATCATCGTGCTCTACGTGTTCTCCATTTTGCTCACCAGTGGACAGCAAGAACAGCTCACCAAAGTAGGACGCTGCAAAACGCTTAGTGCACTCGTGCTCAGTCTTGTTGGCTTAGCCGTGGTGGGTGGCATCTTTTGGACACATGGTTTTGGTCAAGTGTTCTTGCCCGCACCCTCAGAAGGCGCAGTACCTTCTATGAGCGACATCGGGGTCAAGATGATTTCAGGTGATAAAGGCGGTTTCCTACTTCCTTTTGAAGCTGTTTCAGTGTTACTCCTCGCTTGCATCGTGGCTGGTCTTGTCATTGCGCGTAAGCGATAACTTCAACATTCAGCAATAACCCTCTACATTCAGAACAAAACATTATGATCCCTATCGAATGTCTTCTAGCCGTATCGGCTGTTATGCTGTTTGCTGGCATCTATGGTTTCCTCACGCGTAAGAGTACATTGGCGATTTTGCTCAGCATCGAGTTGATGCTCAATGCTGCCGACCTCAACTTTGCGGTCTTCAATCGCCTGTTGTTCCCTGGTGGACACGAAGGTCTCTTCTTTTCCATCTTTGCGATTGCCATTGCCGCAGCAGAAAGTGCCATCGCCATTGCCATTATGATCAACATCTATCGTCATCTCAACAATCTCTCTGTGGATCAGTTGAAGAAGATGAAGTGGTAACGACTCAAAGCAAATATAAACAATGGATTTTACTATCTTTATCCTCCTACTTCCTCTCCTCTCCTTCCTCTTGATTGGTGTGGTAGATCTCGACATCACCAAGACTGGTAAGGTGTGGAGTCATAAAGCAGCAGGACTTATCGGTACCATTTCTTTGGCTTTGGTGACGATATTGTCTTACACAACGGCTTATCAGTATTTCTTTGCTACTGAACGCCTGGCTGACGGCACTTTCCCAACGATTGTGCCTTTCAACTTCACTTGGTTGCCTTTGGGTAGCTTGCACTTCGACCTTGGTGTGCTCCTCGATCCCATCTCTGTGATGATGCTCGTGGTCATCTCCACTGTGTCGTTGATGGTGCATCTCTACTCCTTCGGCTATATGCACGGTGAGCGTGGTTTCCAACGCTACTATGCCTATTTGAGCCTCTTCACCATGTCAATGCTTGGCTTGGTGTTGGCAACCAACATCTTCCAAATGTACCTTTTCTGGGAATTGGTGGGTGTGTCTTCTTATCTCCTCATCGGTTTCTACTACACTAGTCCTGCTGCTATCGCAGCGTCCAAGAAAGCCTTTATCGTCACTCGCTTTGCCGATATGTTTTTCTTGGTGGGTATCCTCATCTTTGGATATTTTGCACACACGTTCAACTTTGACTTCGGTGCGCACATCCAATATGGTGCTGGAGCCGCAACCTTCCTTCCAGTTGCCATCAGCAAGGAAGTTGCCGCTGCTGGTTTCCTCATTCCCACTGCGTTGGTGTTGATGTTCATCGGTGGTGCAGGTAAGAGTGCCATGTTCCCCCTCCACATCTGGTTGCCCGATGCGATGGAAGGTCCCACTCCTGTGTCAGCTTTGATTCACGCTGCTACCATGGTTGTGGCAGGTGTCATTCAGATTGCGCGCATGTTCCCCATGTGGATGGAATATGCTCCCTCCTCACTCAGCATTGTAGTTTGGGTAGGTGCCATCACCGCTTTCTATGCGGCTGCAGTGGCTTGCGCACAAAGCGACATCAAGCGCGTACTTGCGTTCTCTACGATTTCACAAATCGCCTTTATGGTGGTGGCACTTGGTGCTAGCCTTCCAGGTCACGAAGGAGCTTTGATTGATAATCACGCTTCCCTCGGATACATGGCAGGTTTGTTCCATCTCTTCACCCACGCCATGTTTAAGGCTTGCCTCTTCTTGGGTGCAGGTTGCATCATTCACGCAGTTCACAGCAACGAAATGAGCAAAATGGGTGGTTTGCGCAAATATATGCCCATCACCCACATCACCTTCCTCATCAGTTGCTTAGCTATCGCAGGTATTCCCGGTCTTTCTGGTTTCTTCTCCAAAGATGAAATCATCACCGCTTGCTTCCACTACAGTCCTGTGTTGGGATGGTGGATGACGATGGTAGCTGCCATGACTGCCTTCTACATGTTCCGTCTTTACTACGGCATTTTCTGGGGACAAGACAATAGTGAGCAATACGCGCATCACACTCCCCATGAATCCCCTTGGACAATGACGCTCCCGCTCATCATTTTGAGTGTAATCACACTTGGTGCAGGTTGGATGCCTTTCGGTCATTTCATCTCTGCAGCAGGCACAGCTTACGATATCCATCTCGACAGCAGCATTGCTATCACTAGCAGTGTGATTGCAGTGTTGAGCATTGCCCTTGCCACATATATATATGCTGGTAAGAAACAACCCATTGCAGAAAAGATGCAAGCCGCTTTGCCAAATCTCCATCAATGGGCTTACAAACGCTTCTATATGGATGAAGTCTACCAATTTGTGACTCATCGCATCATCTTCCGTTACATTTCTCGTCCCATTGCCTGGTTCGATCGCCACATCATTGATGGCTTCTTCGACTTCTTGGCTTGGGGCACGCAGCGTCTCTCACTCTGCATCCGAGGCTTGCAAAACGGAAGTGTGCAAACCTATGCGTTTGTCTTCCTCCTCGGCACTTTGGTGCTCTTACTCATCATGATACTCTAACATCACGACTATGAATTTTCTTTCGATATTCGTACTAATCCCCCTTTTGATGCTGCCTGCGCTTTGGATTGCGCGCAGTCTCAATCAGGTTCGAGGCGTCATGGTAGCCGGGAGCACAGCCCTCTTGGCACTCTCCGTCTATCTAGTCTTCGCCTTCCTCGATGCGCGAGCCCTCGATCCTCACAGCGAAATGCTCTTTGTGAGCAGTGTAGAGTGGTTTCCACCCCTTCACATCAACTACACCGTTGGTGTTGACGGCATCAGCGTAGCCATGTTGCTCCTCTCCGCCATCATCACCTTCACCGGTACCTTTGCTTCGTGGCAACTCAAACCCATGACCAAGGAATACTTTCTTTGGTTCACCCTCCTTTCCATGGGTGTGTTCGGATTCTTCATCACTACCGACATGTTCGCCATGTTCATGTTCTATGAAATCGCACTTATCCCCATGTATCTCCTCATCGGAGTGTGGGGTAGCGGTCGCAAAGAATATGCAGCTATGAAGCTCACCCTCATGCTTATGGGCGGTTCTGCGTTCCTCATGTGCGGCATCTTCGGCATCTTCTATGGTGCAGGTGGTCAAACCATGAACATCATCGACATTGCCAACCATACCAACGGGGCGCACGCCATTGCCACCAACTGGCAGTTGATTTGGTTCCCCATGACTTTCGTAGGTTTTGGTATCCTTGGTGCTTTGTTCCCCTTCCACACTTGGTCACCCGACGGTCACGCTTCTGCACCTACTGCAGTTTCTATGCTCCACGCAGGTGTCTTGATGAAGCTCGGTGGATACGGATGTTTCCGCATCGCCATGTATCTCTTGCCTGAGGCTGCCAACGAACTCAGTTGGATTTTCCTCATCCTCACGGGTATCTCTGTGGTCTATGGAGCTTTCTCTGCTTGTGTGCAGACCGACCTCAAATACATCAACGCGTATTCATCGGTTTCTCACTGCGGACTCGTGCTCTTCGCCATCTGCATGGCCACCGAAACCGCTAGCACTGGTGCCATCCTTCAGATGCTTTCTCACGGATTGATGACGGCACTCTTCTTCGCCCTCATCGGTTTCATCTATGGTCGCACCCACACGCGTGACATCCGCGAGTTGGCAGGAC